>JANOOS010000362.1:0-6393 GCA_031421455.1 Nitrospira sp. | reverse complement strand
CCCGGATACGGCCGTTTTTTTCGCGTGTTTTAGCCGGGAGGGCGTAGAACTGGGGGTCACGAACATGAATGAGAAATACCCGCATAAAATAAACCAAACACGAATAAAATGTCAGAAGAAGGGAAATAACTTGGCTCACCGGGAGAGAAGACCAAACAGGTGTGAGGCTAACAAGATGCGGAGAAGCTATTTTTGCACGCGAGAGCTTCGGTGGTTCGACTGACAGAGTTAAGCCTGCCCAGACTGGGTATCTAGTCTGTCTGGACTATTCGGACTGTCTCGACTGTTAGGTTGAGCGATACTAACCAGATAAACCAGACAGACTAGATAGACCACATGAACAAGACCAGGAGGCAAGATTCTTACTTACCGCCCGAGCGCAACCTTCACCGCATTGCCGATCTCAGCCGGATTCTTCACCACTCGGACACCCGCTGCCTCCAAGCTCTTCATCTTCTCAGCTGCCGTGCCCTTTCCACCTGAGATAATTGCCCCAGCATGGCCCATGCGGCGGCCCGGAGGGGCCGTGATCCCGGCGATGAAACTGACAACCGGTTTCTTCACATTCTTCTTGATGAACTCAGCGGCTTTTTCTTCCGCATCGCCACCGATCTCGCCAATCATCACGATCGCCTGAGTCTCGGGATCTTTTTCGAACAGCGCTAATACATCGACAAAGCCTGTGCCGTTGACCGGATCTCCGCCGATCCCGACGCACGTCGTTTCACCCAGTCCCATTGTCGTGAGCTGATACACCGCTTCGTACGTGAGGGTCCCACTACGTGACACGACGCCCACAACACCCTTCTTATGGATGAACCCAGGCATGATACCGATCTTCGCTTCATCGACCGTGATAACGCCGGGACAATTGGGTCCGATCAAGCGGACATCCTTACCACGAAGCGCGCGCTTGACCTTGACCATGTCGTTCACTGGGATGCCCTCGGTAATGCAGATGATCAACTTGATGCCGGCTTCGGCCGCTTCCAAAATCGCATCGGCACAAAATGGCGGAGGCACAAAGATCAACGAGGTGTCGCACTGGGCCTTCTTCACGGCATCACGCACCGTGTTGAACACCGGAATGCCCTCGACTTCCTGCCCCGCCTTGCCAGGCGTCACGCCCGCCACGACCTGCGTCCCATAGGCCTTGCACTGCGTGGCATGGAACGAACCTTCCTTACCAGTAATCCCCTGCACCACCACCCGCGTGTGCTGATTAACGAGAATGCTCACGATATCCTCTTTTCTTTCTTACCCCACTTCCCCCTAGACCGGGAAACGGTTTTTAGGAGGCGCAGGGTTGAGCCCCCACTGCGCGCGTCCAACGAGGCCCTTCTGAGGGCGCGCGTTGCGCGAGCACAGGGGATCAACCCTGTGCCTCCACTCTCCCTCTTCTTTCTTCCACTCACTCCCTCATGGCTGGAAAGCTTCCCCAGGGGAGCGACAGGGTTGAGGCCCTGACTGCGGCCGTCGAGCGAGCACAGTTTCACCGTGCGCGCTCCGGGAGCAAAAGGGACTTAGCCCTGTCGCTCCCCACTCTTCATGCCGCTTTTCCAGTCAACTTCACAATTTTTTGCGCCGCTTCCCACAGATCGTTCGCCACTTCCAGCTTGAGACCGGATTCCGCCAACAACTTGCGGCCTTCGTCTGCATTGGTCCCCTGTAATCTGACGACCAACGGCACATTGATCTTCACTTCTTTGGCCGCTTCAATGACACCATGGGCGATCCGCTCGCAGCGAACGATCCCGCCGAAGATGTTGATGAAGATGCCCTTCACGTTCGGATCCTTCAGCAGAATCCGGAAGCCAGCCGCCACCGTCTCTTTTGTCGCGCCACCGCCGACATCCAGAAAATTCGCCGGCTCGCTGCCTGCCAGCTTGATGACATCCATCGTCGCCATGGCGAGGCCCGCGCCGTTCACCATGCAACCGATATTACCGTCGAGCTTGATGTAGTTCAGATTATTTTCTCCCGCTTCGATTTCGAGCGGATCTTCCTCGTTGAGGTCGCGCATCTGCTGGACATCGACATGCCGGAACAGCGCGTTGTCGTCGAACGACACCTTGCCGTCCAGCGCGATCAGTTTCTTGTCGCTGGTGATGACCAGCGGATTGATTTCCACCATCGCCGCATTCTTCTCCATAAACAGGCGATAGAGGTTCCCCAACATCTGGATGAAGGGATTCACGACGGCCGGCTCCATGGCAGGAAGTCCGAGCGCGAAGGCAACATTTCGCCCGTTGTACGATTGGAACCCGACAGCCGGGTCGATCGCTTCCCGTATGATCTTCTCCGGTTTGTGGGCGGCGACTTCTTCGATCTCCATCCCGCCTTCAGTGCTCGCGATAAACACGGGCCATCCGCTATCCCGATCGACGAGGAGGCTCACATACAGTTCCTTGGCAATCGCGGCCCCCTCTTCGACCAGCAACCGCCGCACCTCCCGCCCCTTGGGGCCTGTTTGGTGGGTGACGAGGGTCTTGCCGATCAGTTCCTTGACCAAGCCTGGAACAGCCGCCTTGTCTTTCGTAATCTTGACGCCGCCGGCCTTGCCTCGGCCTCCTGCATGGATCTGCGCCTTGACGACAAAGACCGGGGTATTCAGTTCTGCGGCCCATGCCGCCCCCGCCTCGGGCGAGGTGATCTCTCTCCCTCGCGGAACCGGAACTCCGAACTGCCCGAACAATTGCTTCGCTTGAAACTCATGAACGTTCATTTCTTCTCCTTGCATGGCAAGAGGGACACGACGTTCGAAGTTCTGGGTTCGAAGTTCCGGGAACCTCGAACTTCGGACCTCGAACCGTCGTCCGTCTCACCCGTCTCGCGTTTCTCGCGCGCGCTATTCTTTTCGTGTGTACGCCGGCAGGATCATAGGCGACACGATCCCGTTCGAACTGCCGTGCTTCTTGGCCTCGGCGCGGAATCCCTTCAGATGCCCGACCGTCAACTTCCCTTGCGGCATAGCGGCGGCGCGAGCCGCAGCCGTCAGTCCCGACCGCTTTCCAAAGACCATCAGGTCGAGGAGCGAATTCCCCATCAATCGGTTTCGTCCGTGCAATCCGCCGGACGCCTCGCCCGCGACGAAGAGATTGTGCACATTGGTTTCTGAATTGGTATCGATCTTCACTCCGCCGTTCTGATAGTGCAACGTCGGATAGATCAACACCGGATCTTTGCTGATATCGATGCCGAATCGGTCGAACTGCAGCATCATCGCGGGGAAATGCTTTTCCAGCGTGCCGGGACCATGTTCGGCATCGAGCAGCGGGGTATCGAGCCAGACGCCGACGCGCCCGGACATCGTGCGGATACCGCGCCCCTCTTCACATTCCCGGATAATCGAAGAGGACACGACGTCGCGGGTGTCCAATTCGTTCACGAACCGTTCACCCTTCGCATTGACCAAATGTCCGCCTTCGGATCTGATACCCTCCGTCACCAGCGCCCCGATGAGCTGCTCCGGATAGACCGCCCCGGAAGGGTGATACTGAAAAGTATCGATGTGCATGAGTTTGGCGCCCATGCGATAGGCCAGGCAGAGCCCATCGCCGGTCGCACCATAGTGATTGCTGGTCGGGAATCCCTGAATGTGGAGCCGTCCGATCCCGCCGGTCGCCAGGATGACGGACTTGGCTGCGACAACCACGTGGCGATGGTTGTCGAGATCTTTGAAGATGGCGCCGGTGCAGTTTCCCTTCTCATCGCTCGTCAGCTCGACCGCAGCGCAGAACTCGAGTAACTGAATATTCTGATTCAGCACCTCGTCCTTGAGCACACGCATGATTTCAAGGCCTGTATAGTCTGAACAGGTCAGGAGGCGAGGTTTCGAACTGCCGCCACCTTTCTTCACATGGAGGTTGCCGTCCCCATCGCGATCGAACAGGACTCCCAGGCTCAACAGCCACTTTGCAATCGAGGGGCCTTCTTCGACCATCACCTTGAGCAGTTGATGGTCGTTCTGCATGTGGCCGCCCTTCAGCGTATCCACAAAATGCGTAACAGGCGAGTCCCCCGGCGCAACCGAAATCTGCATGCCCCCTTGAGCCATCACGCTGTTGGAGTCGCCGAGACGGAGCTTCGTCGCCAGAATAACCTTGGCGCCGGACGCATGGGCATGGAGCGCCGCGGCACAGCCAGCCCCTCCACCACCTACCACCAGAACATCGGTCGTGTAATCAGCCGTCAGATCGAACTCGTCGGCGATGGAACTGTCGCCCTCCAGCAACGATGCCAGCTCGACCACCGTCTTATCCCCGCCATTGGGGCCGAAGCGGATCGGCCGATAGGCCTGCTCACGATAATCCGGATGATATTTGTGGATCAGTTGGTCACGATCCGCCGGAGAGAACTTGGGAAGGGTCTGCTTGCGTCGAGCATCCCGCGTTCCGTGAACGATCTGTTGTAGCGCGTGGATGTCCATAAAGAAAAACCCAATGGTCAATGGTCAATGGTCAATGGAGAAGAACCAGTCTGGAAGGAGTTGTTTTCTTCCGGACCTCTTGTCCATGAACCATCACCCATTGACCATTTTCCATATGATGTGCTCATCTTAGCTCAGAGCTTTGCCAGTTCCTGATCGCTCATCTTGAGAATCGTGGCCCACTCGTCGTCAAAACGGCCATCTTGGATTTCCTTGATGCGCGTGTCCAAGCCCAACGGCTTTTCGGTGAAATGAGCCCCCTGCGCCCGGCTCACATAGAGGGCCACGAGGTTGGGAGCGATGTCCGCGATGCAGACCGGCGTGCACATCCCGCACATGACGCAATCCATGAACATCTCGGACACACTCTTGAAATCTCCGAAGACGGCCTTCCAAACTCCCTCTCGCACATCGATCTTCTGCGGGCAGGCTTCGGTGCAAGCGTTGCAGTTTCGGCAAAGCGGAGCTTCGGGATAGAGATTGAAGAGATCCTGCTTCGGATCTTTGAGCGTCTGAATATCGTAGGTGGCCTTCCGGGCCGGGAAGGGAGGCATCATCGTGATCGACATACCGTCTTGCACCGCCATTTGGCAGGCCAGGCAGGTCCTCACTTTCGGATCATCCTTGGTCCGATAGTAGGCCGCGCAGGCGCCGCAGAACCCGCCAAGACAGCCGGCCCCACGGACGACTTCCTGGCCCGAGTACCACAGAGCCTTAATGATCGTGATCCCCTCCGGCACTTCATACTTCTTGCCGGCGATCTCGACCGTGACCATCTTGTGCCGGATGACTTCCGGCTGATCGATGACGTTGCTATCTTCTTGTGCCATTCTTCCTCGAATCGGTGAGGGGTGAAGGGGAGGGGTTAGCAGCCAGAGCCGCTTAATCTCCCCTCACACCTTACCCCTTACCTCTTGTCCCCTTACCCCTAACGGTCTCTAAGCGATCGCATCCACAATCGCATTTAACGTCGCGCTGGGTCGCATCGCTTTTGACGCCTTGGCATCATCAGGATGATAGTACCCACCGACATCGACCGGCTTGCCCTGAGCCGCGAGTAATTCGCCCGAGATCTTGGCTTCATTATCCGCCAGATCCTTGGCAATCTTGACAAATCGCGCTGCCAGGCCCTTGTCCTGCGTCTGTTGGGCCAAAGCCTGCGCCCAGGAGAGGGCCAGATAGAAATGGCTCCCGCGATTATCGATCTCTCCGACTTTACGGGCCGGTGACTTATTGCTCTCCAGGAACTTCGCATTGGCCTGATCGAGCGCGTCAGCCAAATTTTTTGCCGCTTGATTATTCGCCACCTTGGCAAGATGTTCCAATGAGGCGGCCAGAGCCAGAAATTCACCCAGCGAATCCCAGCGCAAATACCCTTCCTCCTGGAACTGCTGCACATGTTTGGGCGCGGAACCGCCGGCGCCGGTCTCGAAGAGACCGCCGCCGTTCAGCAAAGGAACGATCGAAAGCATCTTGGCGCTGGTCCCAATTTCGAGAATCGGGAACAGGTCCGTGAGATAATCGCGTAACACGTTCCCCGTCACAGAGATCGTATCTTTCCCCTCTTTAATCCGTTCTAACGACAACCTGGTCGCCTCTGCCGGTGTCATAGCCCGGATGTCGAGGCCCTTGGTATCGTGATCTTTCAAGTAGCGTTCGACCTTCGTGAGCAATTGGGCATCGTGCGCTCTGGTCTTGTCCAACCAAAAAACTGCCGGGGCTCCTGTAGCCTTCGCACGATTCACCGCCAGCTTGACCCAGTCCTTGATCGGCGCATCCTTCACCTGACACATGCGCCAGATGTCCCCTTCTTCCACCTGGTGTTCCAGCAGCGTCTTTCCTGAGGCATCTATTACGCGAATCGTGCCATTGCCCGGCGCCTTGAAGGTCTTGTCGTGCGAGCCGTATTCCTCTGCTGCCTGCGCCATGAGACCGACGTTGGGTACGCTGCCCATCGTCTTCGG
>JANOOS010000361.1:0-8665 GCA_031421455.1 Nitrospira sp. | reverse complement strand
CTTTGCCAACCGCCCGGGGTGGAAAGCAGATGCAGGAATCGGGAAAACGCTGGTGAGCAGCAGTCTGATCGATCGTGTCGCAGGTAAACTTGGACGAAAACTGGTCGAAGTTCCGGTTGGTTTCAAGTGGTTCGTGAGCGGTTTGCTCGACGGCTCGATCGGGTTCGGCGGAGAAGAAAGCGCAGGGGCCTCGTTCCTACGTCGTGATGGATCGGTCTGGACGACAGACAAGGATGGCATCATCATGAATCTTCTGGCCGCGGAAATGATGGCCAAGACCGGCCGTGATCCTGGTGAGCTCTATCGTGACCTGACGAATGAATTGGGCGAGCCGGTCTATGAACGGATCGATGCGCCCGCAACGCCAGAACAGAAAACTATTCTCTCGAAGCTTTCACCCGATCAAGTGAGCACGACCGAGTTGGCTGGCGACACCATCGTCGCAAAACTGACGACAGCCCCCGGCAATGGCGCCTCAATCGGCGGATTGAAAGTCGTCACCGAACAGGGCTGGTTTGCCGCCAGACCATCCGGCACCGAAGATGTGTACAAACTTTACGCCGAAAGCTTCAAGGGGAAAGACCATCTCAAGCGGATTCAAGAAGAAGCGCAGGCCCTCATCGCGAAAGCATTTGCCGCGGATAAGTAAGAGAACATTGCTCCCTTCCACGACTGGCAAGAGAGTCATGCATGTTTGAGTTCGGCGACACAGCGGTCTTGCTCTGGGGACTACTGTTCGGATCAATCGGGTTTGGATTCTTTATTTATGGGAAAAAGCAGAAGGCCGTCGTGCCCCTCATCACCGGGATTGTGCTCTGTGTGGTGCCCTATTTTATTGCGAACGTCTATGTGCTCGTCGGAGTCGGAGTGGTTTTAATGGCGATCCCGTATTTTGTACGAATTTAAGGAGGGACTCAGGAGTATCAGAAATGCCGTATACGCCTACAGGTCAGCGTCAGACTACCTGCTGTTCTGCGTGGTAGGAACTTCGCACTAGCGGGCCGGATTCGACGTGGGTGAAGCCAAGGGCCCTCCCCTCCTCTTTTAGCATGGCAAACTCTCCGGGATCGTAGAAGCGCGCGACCGGAAGATGGTCTCTCGTCGGTTGAAGATATTGGCCGATGGTGATGATGTCGCAGCCGACGGAACGGAGGTCGCGCATGACGTCGCGGGCCTCGTCCATCGTCTCTCCCATCCCGAGGATCAATCCCGACTTGGTGCGCATGCCCAATTGCTTTGCCTTACCGAGTAATTCGATCGATCGTTGATACTTTCCCTGTGGTCTGATTGCCGGAAACAGCCGAGGGACTGTTTCGATGTTGTGATTCAGAATCTCCGGCTTTTCATCACACACCATCGCGAGGGCTGCCTCATTCCCTTCAAAATCAGGAATCAAGACTTCAATCGTACAACCTGGGCTGAGCTGTCTGGTTTTCCGGATCGTTTCGGCAAAGATCGCGGCGCCGCCATCTTCCAGTTCATCACGGTTCACCGAGGTAATCACGGCATGTCGAAGACCCAACGCCTGAACCGCCTCCGCAACGCGCCGGGGTTCTTCATGATCGATCGCTAGAGGTCGGCCTGTCTCGACTGAGCAATAGTGGCAGCGTCTGGTGCAGATGTCTCCCAGGATGAGGAACGTCGCGGTGCGCGCGTTCCAACATTCCCATCTATTTGGGCAGCGCGCTTCTTCACAGATCGTATGGAGTTTGAGTCGATCCATGGTCTGCTTGATGTCGAGATAGTCCGGACCGGTTTTCGCTTGGACTTTGAACCAGGTCGGAAGGCGCAGCGAAGAGGTGAAGGGTGAAGGGTGAGGGGTAGGGCCTGAGTAGCGCTAAAGGCTGAAGGCTGAAGGTTGATAGCCGGAGGCGTATCGCTAGGAGATGATCGGAGTTGGCTGAGGGGGATGAAGCTCATGGACAGTGACTATTCGTTTGTCGCTCTTGAACGAAAGCGGTTCATGAGTCTCGCCACGAACCCGAGCGGTTCTGGTTCCGGCGCCGGGTCAGGATACTCGACCCAGAGCTCCTGTGAACCGAGGTAGACGCCGTTGCGAAAGCTCATTTGAGTTCGAAGCTGCCGATAGCCGTCTGAATGTAAGATTTGGATAAGTACCTGTAAGGCCTCATCCTGCGTTTGGTGCGGCCCTGCCTCGCAGAGAACCGTTTCATAGCGAAGGATCGCACGATACCCCTCCTCTACCCGCTGGAACACCACTGGACGGCTGAAGCCCCGTTCGCGGGCATCGAGCCCAGCCAACTGATGTTTGTCCAGGCTGTCTCCCATACCGATACCGATTGAGTACAGTTAGCTCATGGCGCGGAACACGGCGACCAGATCGCTTAAAGCCAGAGTCTTGTTCCTGAGGATTGCCCGTTCCTGTTGGATGGCTTCCCGCATCTTGACATCAGCAGCACCATCTTTCAGACAGGAGGCGCCCAAGGCCAGGATCCGGTCACACTCCTCCGAAAGCTTTTTCTTCACCACCGGATTGACGGCCAGAATCTCCATGAGCTGGCGCCTGGTTTCCGCGAGATGTCCTTGCAGCTCTGAGTCAGGGTAACTTTTGCGTGCCGCCTCGTCAAAGCAGCGATCGAGGTATTGCGCCAGGAACACATAGAGGCGAACCAAAGCGGCTGTGACATCGATCTGTTCTGTGGTAGTGGTAGCCATACTCTCTCGCCCTTTCATTTGCCGATTATGTTTTTGCAAACGGGTTCTTAATTTTGCTCAGCAGGCTTTCGATCGGTGGAACTCCCTTTGTGCTACCGGTGACTCCTGCGACAATTTTCTGTGCGATCTCACGGAATGCTGCCGATTGTGGAGACGCTGGATCAGCCACGACAATCGGAGTGCCCGAGTCGCCCCCGTCTCGAATCGCCGGATCGATCGGTACCCGGCCAAGGAACGGAATTCCGAGCTTTGCGGCAGCCCGCTCCCCTCCCCCGTGTGAAAATATTTCTGTTCGCTCGCCGCAATGGCCGCAGAGAAAGTAACTCATGTTCTCCACAATGCCGAGGAGCGGCACATTCACCTTTTGGAACATCATTATGCCTTTGCGGACATCGTGCAGGGCGACTTCTTGCGGTGTCGTTACAGTCACGGCGCCGGTCAGCGGGACCAACTGGGTCAAGGTGAGCTGCGCATCTCCGGTACCGGGCGGCAGATCGATAAGCAGGTAATCCAGTTCGCCCCACAGAACATCGCGGAAGAGCTGTTGAATGGCCGTATGGACCATTGGTCCTCGCCAGACCACAGCGGTGTCCTCCGGTACAAAGAAGCCCATGGAGATCAGCTTGACGCCGTGACTTTCAGCTGGGGCAATTTTTCCATCAATCTGCGCCGGAGGCTTGGTCACGCCCATCATCATAGGGATATTCGGACCATAGATATCTGCGTCGAGCAGACCGACCTTGGCGCCGGTTAAGGCAAGGGCAACGGCAAGGTTGACGGCGACCGTGGATTTGCCGACCCCACCTTTGCCGCTGCTGACGGCAATGACATATTTAACACCGGGAATGAGATTGTCTTTCCCGTGACCGGTCTGAGGTCCGGCGGGATGTTCGTCAGCCATGAAGCGCTCCTCTCTGCGTGCAGAACAAATTGGACTGGCTCACAGGCCAGCAACTCCATCATAAGCGAAGAACTGGGTGAAAGAAAATGGGTCTAATGCGCAAGAGGAAGGGATTCAGGTCGATAGGCTGAAGCCGAATATGATCGCGCCGCTGCCAGAACCCCTAACAGCCTTCAGCCTATTGACCTGAATTACCGTGAATCGACTACCCGACGGTGGGGTCGTTGCGGCGAAGGTTGCTGGTAAGGCCGATCAGCGAAAGCGTGTAAATGATCCACTTGGAGGGGTCGAAGTTGTACCACTGAGGTCCGTTACGATAATCGCGCGCATAGGCATGATGAAAATTATGATACCCCTCGCCAAAACTCACGAAAGAGACCAGCCAACTGTCGCGGCTGCTGTCTTTGTCGCTGTAGGGCTGTGCCCCGACCATATGACAGAGTGAATTGATCGTGAAGGTGGAGTTCAGCACCATGAACAACCGAAAGAGACCACCTAAGAGTAAGGCGCTGATGCCCCCCTGCCAGCCACCGTGCCAGACGCCAAGGACAAAAGGAAGGAGAAGACCCGTGACCACGATCGGCCAATAGTAGCGGTCTTGCCACATCACGACAGGGTCACGGCGCAGACGGATCTCGTATTTATCCTTGCGATGGATGCTGTTGTAAAAGAGCCAGCCGCAGTGGCTATGCCAGAATCCCTTGGTGGCGTTATAGGGATCTTCTTCTTCATCCGTCTTGGCATGATGCCGGATATGGTCGCTGCCCCACTTGAGGGCAGAGTTCTGCAGCGCCCAACCGCCGGCGACGAGGATACAGGCTTTGACCCAGTTCGGGCATTCGAAACTCTGGTGCGATATCAGCCGGTGATAGCCAACAGTGATACCCATGCCTGTGACGATGTACATGACCAAGAACAGGCCCCAATCGAAGAGGCTGAATCCGTAGTAATAGCCATAGAGAGGGAGACCGATAGTAGTAGCGAGCACGATGGCGCAGAATAGAGCAAAGTTGAGAGGAGAAAAAGGAGCTGTGGCAGGTGTAGCCTCAGTAGCAGGTGTGGCTTCAGTTGTTGTTGCGAGCATTACCTCTCCTTCAGAACACCCACGCATCTCTCACTTCATTGGACCAAGCCAGGGGAAAGATAATGCGCTTACACATCATACCTAATTCTCGAAAATGTTTCAAGCGAATGCTCACAGTGTATACTGACAGTGCCCCTCCGACTCACTGTCAGTGAGGTACAGATGCAGGAAATTTCTTCCCCTCTGGAATCTATCGTATCCCGTATCGGCGAACAGCTCGCCCGTCTTTCTGCCGGTCGAACTCCGACTCTCTTTGAGGGGCGCTGGTGGTCGCACCAGGCGCTCAATCTGGCCATGCACGACAATCTTTTCAAGGCGCAGTTGTTTCGATTTATCGATGTCCTGCCTTCGGTCACAGACGATGAGCAAGTAGTCACCCTGGCTCGTGAATATTTGGGCGAGGGAGAGACCGCGCTCTTCGGCACGCATTGGGGGCTCAAGGCCCTTTCCGCCACCAGCTTGGGGGCTCGGCTCAGCGGCAAGGCGATCAGAAGCCAGGTCGAACATATGGCTCGCACCTTTATTGCTGGAGCGACGGTCGAAGAGGCAGCGTCGCGGTTGACCGATCTGTGGCAACAGGGACGGGCCTGGTCGGTCGACTTGTTGGGCGAGGCCACCATCAGCGATCGTGAGGCTGATCGATACCGTGACCGCTGTGTGGAAGCACTCACGCTGCTCGCGCGAGAGGCGGCATCTTGGCCATCCCAATCGCTACTAGAACGGGACCATCTCGGACCGATACCACGGATCCAGCTTTCCATCAAAATATCCGCCCTCTCTCCGCATCTCGACCCGATCGATCCGGAAGGAAGCTACCGTTCGGTGACCGAGCGGCTTCGTCCTATCCTCGACCTGGCGATGCGCCTCCCAGCGTCTTTGATCTTCGACATGGAACAGGCTGATACGAAAACTTTATTGGTGGAGATTTTCACCAGGCTCTTTGCAGAACCCTCTTACAAGGACTATCCCTATGCGGGTCTTGCATTGCAGGCCTACCATCGGGAGACAGTACGAGATATTGAGGAGCTCCTGACCTGGGTCAGCCGACGTGGGGCGCCCATTACAATTCGCCTGGTAAAAGGGGCCTACTGGGATTCGGATACGATCCGCTATCGACAACGAGGCTGGCCTATTCCTCTCTTTGAACATAAAGCGGAAACCGATGCCAACTATGAGTCGCTCGCCTCTCTCCTGTTATCCCAATCAGCACTCATTCGACCGGCCTTCGGCACGCACAATCTCCGTACGCTGGCGTACATCGAGGCAGTTGCAGAATCGCTCAGGCTCCCTCCTGAGACATGGGAATATCAGATGATCTTCGGCATGGCCGAGCCTTTTCAGCATGCGCTCATGCAGTATGGCCGACGATTACGGCTCTATACTCCGGTGGGCGATCTGCTTCCAGGCATGGCCTATCTCGTACGGCGATTGTTGGAAAATACGTCAAATGAATCGTTCCTGCGCAAGGAGTATGTAGAGTCCCAATCGTTGAGCACGTTGTTGGCTCCGCCGGTTT
Source organism: Nitrospira sp. (assembly GCA_031421455.1). GTDB lineage: Bacteria > Nitrospirota > Nitrospiria > Nitrospirales > Nitrospiraceae > Palsa-1315. Next base: position 2,488 of record JANOOS010000361.1, on the reverse strand, counting down.
TAGGAGGACTGACCTCAAAGCAGCCTCCCCTCCCTCAACCGACCAGTACGCAGAATTTTCAAAATGAACCGCAGCAGGATTTTTCTCAGGCCGACAATCGCGTGGCGATGCAGCAGGCTCTGGAAACCGTGCGGTCGCAGCTGGGCCAAGAGTGGACTTCGTCGTCTGGGGAGCAGCGCCTAACCGGGCCGCTCATTGAATCGCGTAACCCAGGACGTCCGGGTGTAATCGTAGGCCGGTTGTTAAGCGCGAGTTTGATGGATGTCGAACAGGCGGTTCACATGGCAGTTGAAGCATGGGATCGCTGGCGCGTCACGACAACAGAACGACGGGCGGACATCCTGCGTGCCGCTGCTTCGATTATGCGCACCAGACGCAATGAGTTGGCGGCATGGGAGATATACGAATGTGGAAAGCCTTGGCGGGAAGCGGATGCGGACATTGCAGAGGCAATCGATTTTCTGGAATTTTATGCAGCAGACTGGCGCAGGCTTGCTCCCCCAAAACGGTTAGGACAGGAGCCCGGAGAACTGAACCAGCGTCTCTATAGCCCTCGCGGGGTCACGGCCGTCATTGCCCCGTGGAATTTTCCCCTGGCGATTCCCACCGGCATGGTATCGGCGGCGCTGGTCACCGGGAATCCCGTGATGTTCAAGCCCTCAGACCGCTCGCCTATGATGGGGCACTGGCTCACAGAGATCTTGCATGAGGCTGGTGTGCCGGGAGAGGTTCTCTGTTGCCTGCCGGGAGGAGCTGACACTGGACAGGCACTGGCACAGCATCTGGACATTGCCACGATTGCCTTTACCGGTTCGAAAGATGTGGGGCTCCGCCTGCTGAAAGACGCAGGCACGCTGATGCCGGGGCAACAGATGGTCAAGCGGGTGCTGGCAGAAATGGGAGGCAAAAACGCGATCATCGTGGATGAAACGGCGGATCTCGATGACGCGATCACCGGCGTGGTCTCATCCTTCACCGGCTATGCGGGACAGAAATGTTCCGCCTGCTCACGGGCGATCGTGCATGCGTCGATCTACGACAATTTTCTGGAGCGCCTGAAGGAAGCAGTGCTGAGTTTGAACGTCGGGAATCCGGAACAGCCTGGCACACAAGTTGGGCCGGTGATCGATCGTCGCGCGCAATCGAAAATTCAGGACTATATCGAGATTGGAAAGAAGGAAGCCCGCTTGTTGGTAGAAGGGACTGTGACGGAACCAGGCTGGTATATCGGAGCGACGGTCTTCGCGGATGTAGCGCCGACACATCGAGTGGCCCAAGAGGAGATCTTTGGGCCGATCCTCTCAGTGATGAAGGCCACGTCCTTTCAAGAAGCATTGACCCTGGCCAATTCGACGGCCTATGCGCTCACCGGTGGGGTCTATTCTCGAAGCCCATCGAATCTGGAGTTAGCACGGCAAGGATTCGACGTCGGGAATCTGTATCTCAATCGCCCGATCACGGGGGCGTTAGTCGGACGTCAGCCGTTTGGGGGCCATCGACTCTCCGGTGTCGGGGCGAAAGCCGGAGGGGAAGAGTACCTGATGCAATTTGTCGTCACCCGTGTCGTCAGCGAACAGACCCTCCGGCGGGGTTTCGCTCCGCCCGAGTGAGGCCTTTGACGGCTTGATCTCGTACGATTCCAGCTCTTCCATAATATCCGTCACCACGCCCCGATCTTCCAATGGGGAAAGTTCCTGTCGCTCGACATATTTCACCAAGCCGACGCCCTTCACAAACCACGCGGTCATCACATCGGTCCCCTGGATCGTCTTTTTCGTGCCGGAGAGATAAATGTGCATGCGCATGCGCGCTTCCACTTTCACGGCATCCTTGAACGTGCCGGCCGGCACAGTCACCGATTCCTGTCCCACCACTGAAGCATCACCCTGCGCATCGGCCTTTTCGTTGATGCCATCCCGATTCAGATCGTTCCCGAAGTCCAGATCCTTGCGGTTGAATTGCGGGAAGGACGATGAGACCTGCATCGGGAAACGTACGATCTGATAGGGCACGAGCTGTTTTTCAAAGGGCGTGCCTGGCTCTGAGCCATAATAGACAATGCCGACACTATCGCGCCGGTAGAAACTGTCCATTGTGCCATGGTTGCCTGGATTGGTATCGTGGAACACGGTCACCGTCATGCCCTTGATGTTTTTCGTGCCGGTGACCGAAGACACGTTGGAGAAGAATTTACGTTCAACCGTTTGCAATGGCCCTTCGGTAATTTGGCCCCGATAGTGCCATTCGTTTCCAGTCTGATCAGGAAAATAGTCGGCGGACTGGACAATGATACCAGCCTCTTCCGATGCAAACGATGTGGACCAGGCGGTGCCTGCAAGCAGTAGAGCTGTTCCCAACATGAAGGCCCTTCGATATCCTGGCTTCTTCAGCGGCATGCGCGAGATCCTCCACTGGTTACACTCTAGGAGCCTATCTGACATAGACCGTTCTACTGCGGCGAACGACCTGCAACCATCTGCGTCGTTCT
>JANOOS010000360.1:0-1812 GCA_031421455.1 Nitrospira sp. | reverse complement strand
TCAGGCATTCAGGCTGAAGGCTGCTAGCCGATCTTGTTCATTTGGTCTATCTGGTCTGTCTCGTCTGTCTTGTGTATTTGATTGAACCAGACCAACCAAATAGACCAGATGACCAGACAGACCTCCCTTCAGCCTGAACCCCTTCAGCCTATCCACCTGGGTCATTACCGTCTGCCTTGGATAAATTCCTCTGCGTCGCGCACATCTTCCGCGCTGCCGATGATCAACGGCACCCGTTGATGCAGTTGCTGCGCCTCCACGTCCAGGATGCGCATGGTGCCGGTGCTGGCGCTACCACCGGCCTGTTCGACCACCATCGCCAAGGGATTCGCTTCGTACAATAACCGAAGCTTGCCCTCCGGTTTATCCATCTCGCCGGGATAAAGATAGATGCCTCCCCCGAGGAGAATCCGATGCAAGTCGGCCGCCAGACAACCGGAATAGCGTACGCTATAGGGGCGTCCGGTCGCTGTATCCTTGATTTTCAAACTGTCGATATACTTTTGCGTTCCTCCAGGCCACTTATGGTAGTTACCTTCGTTCACACCATAGACCTTCCCGCGAGTAGGAACGCGGATCTGCTCGTGCGATAGGAGATACTCGCCGATGCCAGGATCCAATGTAAACCCATGGACTCCTTGGCCAGTCGTATAGACCAATATCGTGCTCGACCCGTAGAGGAGATAGCCAGCGGCCACCTGCTCTGTTCCCTTGCGGACAAGGTCATCCCTGGTCGGCATCCGGTCGCTGTGCTCGGACGTCACGACGGAAAAAATCGCGCCAAGCGGCATGCTGCAGTCCGTGTTCGATGAGCCATCGAGGGGATCGAACAACAGCATGTATTTGGCCTGCGGCCAATTCTCCGGAAGCAAGACCGGCTTTTCCATCTCTTCCGATGCCAGTGCGCACACAAGTCCGTTCTGATGAAATACCTTGAGAAAGGTTTCGTTTGCAATCTCATCCAGCTTCTTGACTGTCTCCCCCTGCACATTGATCTCGCCGGTCGTTCCCAGAATATCGATCAGACCTGCACGTCTGAGATCCTGCGCAATGAGTTTCCCGACTAGACCGATCTGGGACAAAAGAGCGGCAAGTTCCCCGGTGACTCCCTGGTGAGCCGCCGGCTTCTGAGTGATAAAGCTGCTTAAAGTAAGAGGAAACTGTCCCATAATGATAGGAATGAGTATAACCGTTTTGAACGAGGCGGGCAATGAAAGGCTGACGACATCACGGGGTTGGTAGAGAAGCCGGCAATCCGCTGACGAGATCGGCCACAATCGACCCGATGATGACCTTGGCCTTCATACGAACCGGAATACGACGGTCATCGTTGGTAAACCATACCCGGATGTTGCCCTGGTTCAAGAAGAGACCTTGGAACGGCATGACAACCAGCACGCGAGCCGTTTCAACCTCCCCCCACGGGCCGCTGACCGTCTCGATCTCCTCGACGCGCGCCTCTATAGCCCGGTTCTTTTTATCATGGTGCACATTCATCGTCAGAGATGAGCCTGGCTTGAATGACAACGTACTACGCGCATAATAGAGGCAGGAGATGACGTCTTGGGTGCCAGGCGGGATCTCCAATGTCTCAGTTGTCCCGCCTTTGACAACTATAACCTTCCCCTCTTTCTGATTAAATGTGTACTCGAAGTCTTCTTTTTTCTTCCCTTCTCGCCGCTTGAAGGTCAAGTGCTCCGGAAGCAGCGTGGCGGGATCCACGATCGACTCGACCCGGTTATCCACGGGAAAGAATTTAGTGATCGCGGGTCTCGACTGCGCCGTGGTGATCAATTTCGCCAGCGGCCGGTC
>JANOOS010000359.1:0-1690 GCA_031421455.1 Nitrospira sp. | reverse complement strand
AGGGGAATTCGGCATCATGAATTCAACATTCATCATTGAACATTCAAAATTGGCGATATGAATACTGAACTGGCCAAGCCAAATGTGCCGCCCTGGCTGCACAAGCTGTTTACGGGACATCAGTATCCCTATGTCCGCCGGCTGGCAAAGTTTGCGCAGCCTATGAAACCGGGTGAGGATCGCCTGGAGCCGACGAAGGAGCTGATCGAGGCCAAGTTCTGGGAGGTCTATCCCCGTTGTTGGGCCAAGATTCTTCAAGAAGTCAAAGTGGGCATGATCGTGGTCTTCCACGACCTCGGCGAGTATCCGGCGGGAGGGTATCAGGAACTGGTCGATGATCCGGACGCCTTTTTGGCAAAGACCTATGGCAAGAAAAAGATCAAAGTGAATTTCTATGATGGCGACAATTTCGTTTGTACGATCAATTTTAAAGTCGCAGGCTGGACGGAACATGAACACACATAAGCAGTTCTGAGTTATGAGTGCTGAGTGTTGAGTTTCGCTCGAACGAATTATCAGGGCGCTTGACTCAGAATTCAGAACTCAAAACTCAGAACTGGACCGGAGGGAAGTATGGGGAGACCGAAAATCACGGTGGTGGGCGCGGGGAATGTCGGAGGCACGACGGCGCAGCGGCTGGCCGAGAAGGACGAGTACGAAGTGGTGCTTGTCGATATTTCCGAGGGCGTCCCGCAAGGCAAGGCCCTCGATATCACGCAGGCAGGGCCGGTCTGCGGCTATAGTACCCGCGTGGTGGGCACCAACGGTTATGATGAAACAGCCGGTTCGTCGGTGGCGGTGATCACGTCAGGAATCCCGCGCAAGCCGGGGATGAGCCGTGACGAGTTGTTGGCCACGAACGCGAAAATCGTGAAGTCGGTCGTTTCTGCCCTGGTGTCCCGGTCGCCGAACATCATCCTGATTCTCGTCACCAACCCGCTGGATGCCATGGTTCATGTGGCGCGTCGTGTGAGCGGATTGTCGAAATCGCGGGTTTTGGGTATGGCGGGAGTGCTCGATTCCGCCCGCATGCGTGCCTTCATCGCTGCCGAATTGAGTGTGCCGGGCCCCGACGTGGCTGCAATGGTGCTGGGTGGGCATGGCGATACGATGGTGCCGTTGTTGCGGTACACGACGGTCAAGGGAAAGCCGGTCTCGGAGTTGATGTCGCAGGACCGGTTGGAGGCGATTGTGAAGCGGACGCGCGAGGGGGGCGCCGAAATTGTGGACCTGCTGAAAACGGGCAGCGCGTTCTATGCCCCCTCGGCCTCGGCTGTCGATATGGTCGAAGCGATCATGAAGGACCAGAAGCGGGTGATGCCCTGTGCAGTGTTCTGCGAGGGTGAATATGGATTGCACGATGTCGTCGTCGGTGTGCCGGTCAAGTTGGGCCGAGGCGGGGCGGAACAGGTGGTCGAATATGAGTTGACGGCGGAGGAGCGGACGGGATTAGCGACCTCTGCCAGCGCGGTGCGCGAACTCTGTATCGCAGTCGACCGTCTCATGGCGTAAGGAAATGGTCAGTGGTCAATAGTCACTGGCCTGCTCTTTGCTTGACATTCCGAGCAGAGCTACAGTACAGAGAGCGACGTAGTCATACACTGAATGAGGAGATGCGATGAAATTTCTTGAGAGTCCGATGCAGACGATGGGCGTAGGATTTGCGCTCGCGGTGGTGTTAATCATGGGG
>JANOOS010000358.1:0-4303 GCA_031421455.1 Nitrospira sp. | reverse complement strand
CGTGACGGAGCTTGGTACCAAGGTCGATCCGGATCGCGTCCATATCAAGGTGGACGGCAAGCATATCAGTTCCGCCCAGCCGTACGTGTATCTGTTGCTGAATAAGCCGAAGAACGTGATGTCGACATTGAACGATCCTGGCGGCAGGCCGACGGTGAAGGATTTTCTCCGTGGGATTTCGGTGCGGGTATTTCCCGTCGGTCGGTTAGACTTCGATAGCGAAGGGTTGATGCTCCTGACCAATCATGGCGACTTGGCTCAGACCCTGCTCCATCCCCGCTACCATGTGCCGAAGACCTATCTCATCAAGGTGAAGCAGGTGGTGACGGACGACCATATCAGGCAGTTAGAACAGGGCGTGCAGCTGGAAGACGGCATGACGAGTCCGGCTATCGTCAAGAAGGTGAAGAAGGCCAAACTGAACTCTTGGCTTGAAATTACAATCCGTGAAGGACGTCAGCATCAAGTGAAACGTATGATGGAGGCGGTGGGTCACCCGGTTTTGAAGCTGACAAGGATAAAGATGGGTCCACTCTCGTTGGGCGATTTGAACCCTGGTGAGTTCAGGTATCTGACCGACCGTGAAGCGAACGCGTTGCGCGAGCTTGCAGAGCTGAAGCTTGTCGCAGCAGAGGATAAGGGACAGAATGATTCCAGGCCGAAGAAGCGGGTCAGTCGGGCTGGATGGGCTCGTTCCAAGAAAGTGAAGGTGGTATGAAGGCCAGAACTCATCGATGCGGGGAACTCACAAAAGCAGCCGTCGGGCAGACCGTTGTTTTAAACGGCTGGGTCCAGAAGCGGCGCGACCATGGCATGGTCATGTTCATCGATCTGCGGGATCGTACAGGGATCACGCAGGTGGTGTTTAACGCCGAACGTAATGCTGCGGTACATCAAGTTTCCCATGCCTTGCGGAGCGAGTGTGTCGTGTCGGTGACAGGCCAGGTGATGGCCCGTCCAGACGAGTCGAAGAATCCCAATCTGCCGACGGGCGAGATCGAAGTTTTCGTGGATGCCGTCGAGATTCTGAACGAGTCGAAGACGCCGCCTTTCGTGATCGAAGACGATGCAGAAGTGACGGAGTCGATCCGGCTGAAGTATCGCTACTTGGATCTTCGACGCCCGAAGATGCAGCGGCTGTTAACGATTCGGCATAACATCATGCAGGCAGTCCGTGGATTTCTGAACGCGGAACGCTTCCTCGAAGTGGAAACGCCGATTTTGACCAAGAGCACGCCGGAAGGCGCGCGCGATTATTTGGTGCCGAGCCGTGTGAATCCTGGACAATTTTACGCGTTGCCTCAGTCGCCGCAGCTTTTCAAGCAGGTGCTCATGGTCAGTGGGGTCGATCGCTACTATCAGATCGCGCGCTGCTTCCGCGACGAGGATCTGCGTAACGATCGGCAACCGGAATTTACACAGATCGATATCGAAATGTCGTTCGCCGATCGGTTGGACGTCATGAGCTTGATGGAGCAGATGATCGTCACGGTATTTCGTGAGGCGGGCGACGTTCAATTGCCGACTCCCTTTCCACGCATGACCTATGCCGAGGCTGTGGGCCGCTATGGATCAGACAAGCCGGATCTGCGCTTCGACATGCCGTTGTACGATGTCACAGCCTTTGCGGCGGCCAGTGAGTTCAAGGTGTTCAAGGAAGCTGCGACCAAGGGCGGGATCGTAAAGGCGCTGATCGTGAAGGGTGGAGCCGTCACGCCGAGAAGCAGGATCGATGGGCTTGGCGAGATGGCCAAGAGTTTTGGCGCGAAGGGGCTCGCCTGGCTCAAGATCACGGCGGAGGGGCAGCTTGAGTCTGTGATCGCCAAGTTCCTGGATGCGAAGGCTTTCGCGGCCGCCCTTCCCGAGGCCAAGCCAGGAGATCTTGTCCTCTTCGGCGCTGACAAGGCCGCGATTGTCCACGATGTGTTGGGCCGCATCAGGCTCTTGCTGGGTGAAGAGTTGAAATTGATTGATACGGCTGCCTGGAAGCCTCTGTGGGTCGTCGAGTTTCCCTTGCTGGATTATTCGCCCGAAGAGAAGCGGTATATCTTTATGCACAATCCATTCGCCGCGCCAATGGACGAGGATGTGGCGTTCTTGGATTCTGAGCCGCTCAAAGTGCGGGCGAAAGCCTATGATATGGTGTTGAACGGAAGCGAAATCGGCGGTGGAAGTATCCGCAATCATCGGAGCGATATCCAGCTGCGCATTCTCGATCTGCTCGGCATCAACAAGGAGCAAGCGCAGGCCAAGTTCGGGTTCTTGCTCGATGCGCTGGATTATGGCGCCCCGCCTCATGGAGGCATTGCCTTCGGGCTCGATCGGCTTATTATGTTGCTGGGCAGCGCTGATTCGATCCGCGACGTGATCGCATTCCCCAAAACGCAACGGGCGCAATGTCCGCTGACCGATGCACCTTCGGCCGTCGGAGCCGATCAACTAAAAGAATTGCGCATCAAGCTCGATCTCGTGGAATAGGGAGGAGTCATCCGTCCCATGGCAGGCAATTCGTTCGGGCACATCTTCACTGTTACGTCATTCGGTGAGAGCCACGGGCCTGCGATTGGCTGTGTGGTGGATGGCTGTCCTCCCGGTCTGGCCCTTTCTGCCGATGACATCCAACTCGATCTCGACCGGCGTAAGCCCGGTACCTCCCGCCACGTCACGCAGCGGCAGGAATCCGACACCGTCGAAATCCTCTCCGGTGTCTTTGAAGGCAAGACGACCGGTACTCCGATTGCCTTGCTCATTCGAAACGAAGACGCCCGCAGCAAGGACTACGGCAATCTGATCGACACCTTTCGTCCCGGTCACGCGGACTATACCTATTGGCAGAAATACGGGATTCGTGATCATCGCGGCGGGGGGAGATCTTCTGCGCGTGAAACAGCGGTGCGAGTGGCGGCAGCGGCGATTGCGAAGAAATGGCTCAACGAAAAATATGGCGTCTTGATCCGTGGCTATCTCAGTCAGCTCGGGCCGCATGAAGTGCCGTTCAAGTCCTGGGACAGCGTGGGTGGCAATCCGTTTTTCGTGGCTGATCCCGCCGCAGTGCCGAAGCTGGAATCGTTTATGGACGAGCTGCGCAAGGCAGGCGACTCTGTTGGCGCCAGGATCACGACGGTCGCCGAGCATGTGCCCGTCGGCTGGGGCGCTCCGGTCTATGCCAAGCTGGATTCCGATTTGGCTGCGGCTATGATGAGCATCAATGCAGTGAAGGCCGTCGAGATCGGCGCGGGGTTTGGCTCGGTCACGCAGCGTGGGGCAGAGCATGGCGACGAACTGACTCCGGAGGGCTTTGTAACGAATCATGCAGGCGGTATTCTAGGCGGTATTTCCACGGGGCAGGACGTCGTGGTCACGATCGGGATTAAGCCGACGTCGAGTATTCGAGTTCCGCGTCGTTCCATCGATAAGCAGGGCAATCCTGTCACCGTCGGGACGAACGGGCGGCATGATCCCTGTGTCGGTATCAGGGCAACGCCGATTGCCGAAGCCATGATGGCGCTGGTGTTGATGGACCATGCCTTGCTCCATCGCGCACAGAATGCGGATGTGAAGACCAAGACGCCGAAGATTCCAGGTGCTCTGAACAAGAACGTTTCTTCAAGTAAGAAAAAAGCTACGGCAAGGGTCAATTCCGACCCCGACGAAGCCTAGCGCTTCTTCTGCGCATGCCTTCCCCCTCCTACGAAGGGCTTATCCTCGAAATCGAAAAGGCCACGGTCTATCGGGGGGACACCTGTGTCTTCACCGACTTTTCGCTGACGCTCCAAGAGGGTGAACATGTCGCCATTCTCGGTCCCAATGGCGCCGGGAAATCTACATTTCTAAAACTGCTGGCCGGCGAAGTCCATCCTGTTCCGAACGATGAGACGCATATCCGACTTTTCGGGGAAGAACGGTGGAACGTCTGGGATGTGCGCAAGCGATTGGGCATGGTCTCGCACGATCTGCAACATCAGTACATGGAAAAGGTGACCGGACTGAAAGTCGTGCTGTCAGGCTACTATGCGAGCATTGGGACGTACGCTCACCAAGACTTTACCTATGCCCAGATTGCTTGCGCTCATGCTGTGATGGAGGAACTCGGTATCGGTTTCTTGATCGAGCGGAGGTTCGCAGAGATGTCAACTGGAGAGCAGCGGCGATGCCTGTTGTGCCGTGCGTTGGTACATGACCCGATTGCGTTGGTGCTTGATGAGCCCACCAGCGGACTCGACCTGACGGCCACGTTTCATTACCTGGATCTGGTTCGAGCGCATATGCGCAAAGGGAAAACCCTGTTGCTGGTGACACACCA
>JANOOS010000357.1:0-12943 GCA_031421455.1 Nitrospira sp. | reverse complement strand
GTCTCAGGGCTTATACAGACTGCTATCGCGGCTGAGAGTCGCACCACAGAGGAGCGTAAAGGTCTCACCGTAGACGACCTTGGACGAGGACTGAAGAGCGCGGCCAAGAATGTTGAACAAGAGATTCCCAAGATTGGGTCTGCGATCGGCAGCGCAGTCAAGAAGATTACAGAAAAGGGCCACGATAAACCCTCACCCCAAAAGGCAGCGAAGCAGAATAAGTAGCTCGCCTCTTCACGTGACAACGATCCCATTCCACAGCTTCTGTGGATAACTCTGTGGATGAGCGGCTTGTCAGATGAACAATGGCCGATGTTGAGAGACCTCGGAGCAGTTTGCCTAAATAATGAGCAATGTGGCCTGTCCGATGAAGCCCCCATATTTTGAGGCTTGATGAACTAATTTTTCATTCTTCTAAGCACTCAGATGTTCAGATTGAAGACTACAAGCCTTCAGCCTATCTACCTGAGTCGTTACAAGAATTCTAACTGGCAAGGAACCGCTCGATAAACGTCGTGGAGACGTGGCCCTTTTGGAAGTCGGGGTCATTGAGGATGCGTTTGTGGAGTGGGATGGTGGTCTTGATGCCTTCGATCACGAATTCGTCGAGGGCACGCCGCATGCGGGCGATGGATTCTTGACGGTCTCGCCCGTGGGTGATGACCTTGGCGATCATCGAATCATAGAAGGGGACGACCATCATATTCGATTCCATAGCCGAGTCGACGCGCACGCCGAATCCGCCTGGTGCGCTGTATTTGGTGATCATCCCTGGAGAAGGCGTGAACTTCTCAGGATCTTCGGCATTGATGCGGCATTCGAGGCTGTGTCCAATAAGCTTGACGTCTTGCTGCTTGAACGAGAGAGACTGACCGTCGGCGAGCCTGATCTGCTCCTTGATGAGATCGAAGCCGGTCACCATTTCGGTGATCGCATGCTCTACTTGGATGCGAGTGTTCACCTCCATGAAGAAAAAGTTGTGGTCCTTGTCGAGCAGGAACTCGACGGTGCCGACATTCCTGTAATGCACGGCTTTGACGGCTTCGACCGCAACTCGACAGATTTCCCGTCTGAGTTTTTCGTCGACGGCAGGCGACGGCGTTTCTTCAAGCAATTTCTGATGCCGGCGTTGGATCGAGCAGTCGCGCTCGCCGAGATGTACGACATGCCCTCGATGGTCGGCGACAATCTGCACTTCAATATGGCGAGGTTCGAGAAAATATCGTTCAAGGTAGACGGCATCGTTCCCGAAAGTAGTTTTTGCTTCGGCCTGAGCGGCTTGAAATGCGCGGGCAAGATCCTCAGCTTTATTGACGACGCGCATGCCGCGCCCTCCCCCACCGGCTGAGGCTTTGATGATGACGGGATAGCCGACCTTGCCGGCAGCTTCGAGGGCTCCCTGTTCGCTCTTCAGTTCGCCGGGGCTGCCTGGCGTAACGGGTAAGCCACGGCGGGCAACGATTTCACGCGCCTTGGCCTTGTCGCCCAGGAGGGCGATGTGTTCGGACGTTGGGCCGATGAATTTGACGCCGATGGACTCGCACACTTCAGCAAAATGAGCGTTCTCGGAAAGGAAACCGTAGCCGGGATGGATAGCATCCGCCCCGGTGATCTCGGCGGCGCTCAGGACGTTTGGAATATTTCTGTAGCTCAGCGCTGCGTCAGAAGGCCCGACGCAGATCTTCTCATCGGCTGCGCGGACATGGAGGCTCGCCGCATCGGCCTCAGAAAAGATTGCCACGGTCTTAATGCCGAGTTCCTTGCAGGCGCGAATCACGCGGAGCGCAATCTCACCGCGATTGGCTATCAATATTTTCTTGAACAATCGAGTACTCCGATGTGGATCGATGGAAGAAGACTAAGGCGTGGCTGTCGGATCGACGAGGAAGAGCGCTTGGCCATACTCCACCGGCTTGGTGCTTTCGGCCAAAATTTTCGTGACCCGCCCATTGACCTCCGATTCGATTTCGTTCATCAGCTTCATCGCTTCGACGATGCACAGAACCTGCCCAACTTTCACGTAATCACCCTCTTCAACATAGGGGTCGGCATCAGGAGAGGGAGACCGATAGAACGTTCCGACGATCGGAGACACGATGGTGACCATCCCTGTCGTGTTTTCGGTCTGAGCGCCGGCCACGGTGGGCGCTTGAACGGCTGAGGTCAATCCGGCTGCTCCCTGGTCAGCAACAGTGGTTGAGATCGACTTAACGCCGACCTCGTATCGCACGCGAACTCTGAGTCCGTCGCGCTCCAACTCCAATTCGGTCAGGTTATTTTTCTTTAATAGCTCGATCAATTCCTGAATGTCTTTGGTTTGTTGTCCCGACAGTAAGCGTGAACTCTGCCCGCTCTGGATCGGTGCAAAAGCCTGAGGCAGAATGATCGGCGGCACACCCTTCTTCGATTTGCCGGACGTCCGTTTGCTCACCGAACACGCTCCACATATTCTCGGGTACGGGTATCGATCCTAATCACGGTCCCGGTTTCCAAATAGAGCGGAACCTTGATGGTGGCGCCGGTTTCAAGGGTTGCGAGCTTGGTGCCGCCCGTCGCGGTATCGCCACGGTAACCCGGTTCCGTATCGCTGACTTTTAGTTCGATAAAGTTGGGCAGCTCGACGTCGATCGGGCGATGTTCGTACACAAGGATCTTCACTGTCATGTCTTCTTTCAAGAGGTCCGCGTTGCCGCCGAGCTTACCCTTTTCGAACGTCAGTTGCTCAAAGCTCTCCGTGTCCATAAAGGTGTAGGCATCGTCCGTTGCATAGAGGAATTGCATGGTCCGCTCTTCAAGATCCGGTTCTTCAAACCGTTCTCCAGATCGGAAGGTGCGATCCAGGACATTGCCTGAAAGATAGCTCTTGAGCTTAGTGCGCACGAACGCTCCGCCTTTGCCCGGTTTTACATGTTGAAACTCAACAATATAAAACGGCTGGTTATCGACCATGAGCCGCACACCACCGCGAAAATCCGTCGTAGAAATCACTCGTACTCCCTTCAGACTGTCAAAAGCCGCTCGTCCGGCTCCGCTGTCTCATTCACTTTGCCGTTCGTCGCAATGTTACCGGTGCAGGTGTCTTCTTCTCGCCTCGGGATGCGGTCAAGTGGTCGTGCAGGCCGCGAAGGGCGAGGAGATAGCCGGTCGGACCCAAGCCGGTAATCTGTCCGAGAGCGACTCCTGCGATATACGATTGATGGCGAAACTCTTCACGCTGATGAATATTGGACAGATGGACCTCAACTGTTGGCAGTCCAATTGCCGCAATAGCGTCCCGAATTGCAATGCTGGTGTGCGTATAGGCGGCAGGGTTAATGATGATCCCGTGGTATTCGGTCCGAGCCTCTTGGATCCAGGTGACCAGTTCACCCTCACTATTCGACTGGCGCAGGTCCACCTCCACTGCCAATTCCTTCGCCAGCGTCGTGATGGCTGAATTCAGGGCATCAAGTGACAGGGTGCCGTAAATCGACTGCTCCCTAGTCCCGAGGAGATTTAGATTTGGACCGTGCAAAACTCGTATTCGTAGCATGTTGTTGTATGCACATACTGGATAGGTGAGGACGATTCCTCGTGATAGGGGGTCCAGCAATGAGGCATTGTAGCAGTCTGCCTCAGACCGGTCAAACGTGCAAAAAGATTAGGAAGTTTTTGGCTGAGACTCGTTCTTGGTATCACGATCCTGACGGCGTGATTCAATGGCATGAAGCCAGGCTTCCAGCTGGGCCACGGCTCCTGGGTGAGGAGAAGGAGGAGGCATCACCTCGGTATCGGCTGCCTGCACATCCGGTTCCGCAATTGCTGGTTGCTCCCCTATAAGAGACGCTTTCACGCTCAGTGGGTCGGCAGAAGCAATGTCCGATTCGTTCACCATTGAGGCAGTCAGATCAGGCACGGTATTCGTCTTGGTGGCAGAGGCTGTGGATTCGGCAAGAGGAGGCGGTGCCTCAGCCTGCTGGGGGGAAAGGGTAGACTTCAGCGAACCCGCAGGCTTGAACTGTTTCGCTTCCTTCTCTTGTTTCAGCGGTCCGCCTAAGGCAGATTGAACTGAGAGCGCTTCTTCATCGCGCGGGTTGACTGCCAGAATGACGGCGCAGGACTGAAGCGCCAATTCCTTCAGCCCCTGACTCGTATAAATTTTTATCAGGGTCCGGTGCGCGCGAAGATTTTCCGGACTCAACTTGACGGACTCTTCTAGAATAGTCTTGGCTTTCGTGGTCTGTCCCATCTGGTCGTAGGCGCGTCCCAGTGCGACCATGGCGGTAATAAAACCGGGATACAATTTCAAGCCGTCTTCAAGCACGCCGGCCGCTTCCTGCCACATCCCGGCCTTTCCGTACTCTTCGGCCAGTGGCATGAACACTTTGGAATGTGGATCTTTGGCCAACTGGGTGGCCAATCGATCGATTTCCATGGAGATATCGGCGGCTTGCTGATTCTGAGCCATAGGCTTCTAACGTCTTTCCCGGACTAGCTTGGATGTCTGATTGGATTGTCTGACGAGAAGCAGTTCTTGCGCCCGGTTCAAGATTGCATCGGCGAGCGCTCGTTTCGGCATCAGCGGCAGTTCTGTCAGGACACCCTGCCGGTCGATCAATGTGGCGGCGTTCTGATCGCTGTCGAATCCACCTCCCACTGTCGTGACATCGTTGGCGACGATGAGGTCGAGGCCTTTTTCCGTCAGTTTGCGTTTCGCATGGGCGATCAGATCGCTGGTTTCAGCCGCGAAGCCGACCATCAGTTGCGTGGTCCGTTGGGCAGATAAGGAGGCGAGGATGTCCGTGGTCCGTTCGAGTTCAAGCGTCTGGCCGGTCCGCCCCTGCTTCTTTAGTTTTTGCACCGCGGGATTCGTGGGTCGAAAATCTGCCACAGCGGCAGCCATGATCACCGTGGTGGACCATGCGAGGCGCGAGGACAGCGCCTTCATCATTTCTTCAGCCGTGGCGACCGAAACGACCTCGATGCCTTTTGGCTGTTGTAAGGCCGTTGGGCCGGTGACAAGGACTACCTGTGCTCCCCTTGCCTGGGCGGCTTCGGCGATCGCATAGCCCATCTTGCCGGAGGAGCGGTTTGAGATGAAACGCACCGGATCGATCGCCTCTTGCGTCGGGCCTGCCGAAACCAGAATACGATGTCCTTGCCAATCGCGTCGTGGAGCCAGCGCTGCCTGAATAGCCTCCAAAATTGTGGCTTCCTCTGCCAAACGGCCTTGACCGATTCGCCCGGAAGCCAGCGGGCCGACTTCCGGATCCACCACGATCGTTCCCCTCGCACGTAATTTTGCAACGTGTTCGGTAACAGATGGATGAGTCCACATTCCTCCGTCCATGGCGGGGGCCACAATCAGCGGGCACTGTGCCGTCAGGAGCAGGGTTGAGAGTAAATCGTCGCCCAGCCCCAACGCTGACTTTGCAAGACAATTGGCTGTGGCCGGGGCAATGACGATGGCATCTGCCTGCTCGGACAACGACAAATGTTTCATCTCCTGATGCGCTTCGAATACATCCGTTGAGACTGGGTGCCCGGAAAGCACTTCAAAGGTCAGCGGGGTAACGAACTTCGTGGCCGATTGCGTCATCACGACCTGCACCGTTGCTCCTTCACGGAGCAAGGTCCGGAGCAACGCGATAGCCTTATAGGCTGCAATACTGCCGGTCACGCCCAGCACAATCTGCTTGCCAACCAATGTCGGCCCGATGGAGCCGGATATCGTCATCGGCTACCTCTCTGATTCCTCACTCTCAGCCGGCGCCGGCGCCGGGGAATCGTCGACATACACGCTCAGCTCTTTTTTAATCTCCTTCGCATCGTCGCCGGTCATCAAGGCGACGCGCTCCATTTCGCCTTCCTTCCCGCGCTTCGCTTCCTTCATGGCATCCCGCGCTTCTTGACCGACGAGGTAGCTGATTTGCCCCCGCAGCACTTCATCGAGGGCGATGGTCGTTTCTTTGGTAAAGCGCGAAGGGACATGACGCGACCCCTGCAAAATGTGCTTCGCCCGCTGGCCTGCGATGATCGCCAGCCGGTGACGTGAGTCGAACTCGTCTATAGTATATTGGGGCAAAAGTCTTAGCATATCGATCATGGAAGCAGTACTCCTTTGGGTTAGGGAAGATCTTTGTGATCTCCTGTTTTCTGTTCATCGTCAAGAATGAAATTATTCTCGAGCCACGTCATGTTCAACCGTTTCGTCTTTAAGCGTTCCGACCAAAAGATGCTTTCGAGATCACGCAGAGATCGGCTGAGGTCTTCGTTTCGAACAATATAGGCGTATTCCCTGTAGGACCAGACCTCTTCTTTCACTTTGTGCAGTCGCCGTTGAATCTCTTCCGGCGTATCGGAGGCCCTGGTGTGGAGTCGGGACCGGAGCACGGTCATCGAGGGAGGAAGAATAAAGATCGACACCGCATCCTCGAATCGTTTCTTGACCTGCATGGCCCCTTGTACGTCGATCTCCAGTAACACATCAATCCCTTGCTCGATCTTTTCTGTCAGCGACTTCCAAGGTGTCCCGTAGAGATTTCCGTATACGTGGGCCCACTCGACGAACTCATGTTTCGCGGTCATCTCTTGAAAAGTCTTCTCATCGACGAAATAATACTCGCGCCCATGCTCTTCTCCTGGGCGCGGCTTCCTGGTGGTATAGGAAATGGAATGCCATAGCCCAGGGAGGTTCACCGTGAGTTGTTTGCATAGTGTGGTTTTCCCCGTTCCGGAGGGTGCGGAGATAATAAAAAGAATTCCCCGCCGATCCGTCGATGATCGCGAATGGCCGGATACCGGCGCCGAGGGGCTGGTTGTGGGGGCTGAATTCATTCGACGTTCTGGACCTGTTCCCGAATACGTTCCAGCTCGGCCTTCATCTGGACCACATGACCGGCAATTTCCGCGTCATTGGCTTTTGAGCCGATTGTGTTGACTTCCCGCCCGATTTCCTGGAGTAGGAAATCGAGTGTTTTGCCCACAGAGTCTGCACGGTCGAGCGTCTGCTCGAACTGTATCATATGCGAGTCCAATCTGACTATTTCTTCTGTAATGTCGCCACGGTCTGCATACACCGCTAATTCCTGGTAGAGCCGGGGAGGATCGGGAATTTCAGACCCCAGCAGTTTCTCCACGCGGACCTTCATTTTGTCGAAAATTTCTTGGGCAAGCAGCGGGGTCCGCGCTGCGACGAGGGTTTTGTGTCCCTGGATCGTCTGAATCCGTGCTTTCATATCCTCTGCTAAGGCCTTCCCTTCACGCACTCGCATGCCCTCAAGATCTTTCAACGCCTGGCCTGTCAGTTGCTGAACGATCTTCGCCAGTTTCGGGTCTTCGGTCGGTTGATCCGACACGGAGAGCACGTCACGGAGACCAGCTATGAGAGCCAAATCGACGGACCCACTGAGCTTAAGGGATTTCTTCAGGGTACGAAGGGCCTGATGGTACTGTTTTGCGAGGGGTTGGTCAAGGTTGACGCTTCCAGCACGGCCTTTGCCGGCCTGGACCGTCACGGTCGTGTCGATACGTCCGCGGGTACAGCATTGCTGAATGGCTTTCTTAAAGGAGTCCTCCAGGTGGCTCAATGGCCGGGGTAAGCGGCAGGCAATTTCGAGAAAGCGATGGTTGACTGAACGCATTTCCACCGTCACGGACCCATCTTGCCAGGGAGTTTGTCCTCGACCGAAACCGGTCATGCTACGAATCATTGGGGGCCTTTCTCTTTCCATGGGCAGTGCTGATAGACCGGACAGGTACGGCACTGCGGTTTTCTCGCAAGACAGATGTAGCGGCCATGCAGTAATAATCGTTGCGAGACAGCCGTCCACTGGGATTTGGGCAGGAGCTGCTGCAGGTCTTGTTCGACCAGGTCAGGATTATCTGATCTGGTCAGACCGAGTCGCTTCGCCACGCGCTTCACATGGGTGTCGACGACGATACCGGGCTGGCCAAATGCATTCCCGAGGACGACATTCGCAGTTTTTCTGCCGACACCTGGCAAGGTGATCAATTCCTCCATTGTATGCGGAACCTGGCTACCGAAACGCTCGGTCACAGCTTTGCTGCACGCGACAAGATGTTTTGCTTTGTTCTTAAAGAAACCCGTAGGACGAATGAGCTGTTCGAGCTCAGGAAGATGAGCCGAAGCCAGTTCCGCTGGTTGCCGATAACGACGAAAGAGCGCTGGAGTGACTTGATTGACTCGCTCGTCGGTACATTGGGCGGAGAGGATTGTGGCCACAAGCAACTCCCAAGGGGAACGATGGTCGAGTTCCATCTTTGGGCTCGGCATCGTACGTTGAAGCGTCTTCGATATCTCACGGAGACGCCTTCGATGATCCGATGATGGCAGAGATTTTCTTGTCATGGGCGGTACCAAAATCGGGCAATTGTGCAGCGGGTCATGGACGAGATGCAAGTGGGACAAGCGTGGCCAGCTGTTCTTCGAGGTGCTGCATCAGCACAGGCAAGGTTTCCTGGTGCAGCGCAGAAATCCCGATCGCCCCATACCGACGGCACAGGACCTCCGCTTGCCCAGTCGGAAGCTGGTCGCACTTATTGAATATCAAGACCCGTGGAATCTGATCGAGGGCAAGGCTTTGCAGCACGGTATCGACCGATGCAATATGGGTGTCTAAATCTTTCGCTCCTGCATCGACCACATGCAGGAGGAGATCGGCATCGCGCATTTCGTCCAATGTCGTTCTGAAGGCTGCGAGGAGATCTTTCGGCAGATCGCGAATAAACCCCACTGTATCGGTAAGGATGACTTCCCTGCCATGTGGAAAATAGAGCCTGCGGCTCGTGGTATCGAGCGTTTCAAAGACGCGTGGGGCCGTGGTCACGTGACTTTTTGTTAAGACGTTGAGTAATGTCGACTTGCCGGCGTTCGTATAGCCCACGATGGACAGGACTGGAAATGCCTGTCGGATGCGGCGCGATCGCCGTTGATCTTGATGACGGGCAAAGCCCTCAATCTCTCGGTCCAAATAGTCGATGCGCTCTCTGATACGACGTCGATCCGTTTCGAGCTTCGTTTCACCAGGCCCTCTGCTGCCGATGCCGCCGCCCAAGCGTGAAAGGCTTGTCCCCTGACCGGAGAGACGGGGAAGCAGATAACGGAGTTGCGCCAACTCGACCTGCACTTTTCCTTCTCGGCTATGCGCTCGTTGCGCAAAGATGTCGAGGATCAGCTGGGTCCGATCGATGACCGTGAGATCGGTGATCTCCGCAATGGCCCGCAGCTGAGCAGGCGCCAAATCCTGATCGAAGATGAGCAAGTCCGCGCCCTTTTGCATGGCTTGCATCAGGACGTCCTTGAGTTTGCCGCTTCCCAATTGAAACCGATGATGGCCGCTCTGTGTACGCTGCACTAATCGATCGATCACCGTGAGATCTGCCGAGGAGGCCAGTTCTGCCAATTCGGCGAGGCGCTCTTCTTGTTCAGCCTTGCTCTTGGGTGAAGCACTCACGAGGATGGCGGTCTGCCTCTGAGCCATCGTATGAGAACCACTCTGACGCTGGAGGTCGGCCTCTAATTCGCGAATGAACGTCTCGAAATTCACCGGGCATTGATGCACCAGAGTGGGCTTCAAGAGGGTATACAGCTGCCCTTGTGGGCTGGGTGGATTCAGATGGGCCAGGGAGAGTAACCCTGGTTCGCCTTTGGGAGTCACAGACAACATGCCAATCATATCGAGACGGAGCAGGCCCAGCATCGTAAGCTCTTCCTGAGCCAAGGGTAATTCCTTTAATTGCGAACGTATCAGGCGAAGGCCTCGCAGCGATCGCGGGCTTGCGCGAAAGGTGGCCAGGGTCGTCGGTGAGGGTTCAGCGCCAGCTCCTACCAAGACATCTTGGACAGCTCCACGCCTGGTGATGACCAGTCCGATAGGACGCCGAATCTCGTGCGTAAACTGTGCGAGGGTTTTTGCAGCTTCTGCTGAGAGGATTTCATCCACGGGCATACGCCGCCGATACAGCCGTTCAAGCATGGTGAGCTGGCCGGCACGCAGACCGAGAACCTGTCCGTGAATTTCTGGAATGGCCGTCGTCTCCTTATCGTCCTAGGATGCCCGGTCTGTCTGGTCTATTCGGTCTGTCTCGTCTGTCCGGTCATCTGGTTGATGAGGTCCATCTTGTCTATCTGGTCTGTCCGGTGGGTCTTGCCGGTGCGATCAGTTGACTTGAAAGATAGAATAGGCCTCTCCAACCAGATAGACCAGATCAACCAGACAGACCAAATGAACAAGAGAGGGACGCGTGGGCATCCATATCCAATGATGCACGGAGCCCTGTGCGAAGAGCCTGCCTCCCTGCAGCAGCGATCATCGCCGCATTGTCGGTACAATAGGACAGCGGGGGGAGACTCAACTCCAGGCTCTCAGAAGTTGCTCGTTCTTGAAGCAATGCACGCAATCGAGAGTTGGCGGACACTCCTCCGACGACGGCTAGCGCATGGGCGCCGGATGACCGAACTGCGGCAAACGACTTTTCAACCAAGACGCTCACGATGGCCTCCTGATAACCGGCCGCCAAGTCAGCAACGTGTGCCGCGCGAGACTGTTCATCCATTGCTTGAAGTTTATAGAGCAATGCGGTCTTTAAACCGCTAAAACTAAACTCATGACTTCCACTTTTGAGGTAGGAACGGGGAAATGCAATGGTCGCAGGATTCCCCTGTCGAGCCAGACGATCGACGGCTGGTCCCCCTGGAAATTCTAGCCCAAGTAGCTGAGCACCTTTGTCAAAGGCCTCCCCTGCTGCATCGTCTCTGGTAGCTCCCATGAGACGGCAGTGACCACTTGGGTCCTTATAATAGAGATGGGTATGGCCGCCTGAGACAACGAGGACCACGCAGGGCAAGGGAAACGCTGGGTCCTTCAGCCATGCGGAGGCGATATGTCCCTCAAGATGACTCACGCCGACCACCGGAATATTCAAGGCATAGGCCAGCGCTTTCGCATAGTTAACCCCAACGAGCAGAGCGCCTGCCAGCCCTGGGCCTTGAGTAACGGCGATTCCGGCGAGATCCGTCCATATGAGACCGGCTTGTTGGAGCGCCGAAGCAGAGACACGTTCAATCGACTCAACGTGGGCACGGGAGGCAAGCTCGGGAACGACGCCTCCGAAACGCTGGTGAACATCATGTTGTGACGCAATAACGTTCGAGAGGACGGAGCCATCTTCGGCAAGCGCTGATGCAGCCGTCTCATCGCATGACGTTTCGATACCAAGGATGGGGCCCGGTATCCAGGTGGAGGCTGGCTGGTCAATGGAGATCATCATGAAATCGTTTTGATCACACGCTTGGACCGGGAAAAAGATACGCTGCAAGAATCAAAATAACAAGGCCCTTGTGGCCAATAATGCCACAAGGGCCTTGTTCTCACTCCATGCAAAGAGCCTGCGCAGGCACAGGCCCGGGAAATTAGATGACGGCCATCGCTTCCTGCTCGATGAATGCCGGAGCACCATCGCGCAGCACCACGCGGATCTTTCGTGATTCCTTAAATCGTCCTCTGATCATGTCTTCGGAGAGAGGATCACCGATTGCGCGCTGTATCGTCCTGCGCATCGGTCTGGCTCCGTAGAGCGGTTCATAGCCTTCTTTTATTAACCACTGCTTAACCTCATCATCGACCTCAAGCTCCACTCCCTTCTCGATGAGACGAAGGTTGAGTTCACCCAAGAGGATATCCAAAATACTGAAGAGGTGTGTTTTATCCAACTGATGAAAGACCACGATCTCGTCGATCCGGTTCAAAAACTCCGGGCTGAACGAGCGGCGCAATTCTCCCAGCACTTCTTCCTTCTTATGACGCTCCTGATCGCCTTCCGTGCTCTGGAATCCGAGCGAGACGCCCTTCTGAATCATTTTGGTCCCAATATTGGAGGTCATGATGATGACGCAATTCTTGAAGTCGATCTTGCGTCCGAGGCTATCGGTCAGCACCCCATCGTCCAATACTTGCAACAGGATATTGAACACATCAGGATGCGCCTTTTCGATTTCATCGAACAGGACTACGGAATAAGGTCGGCGCCTGACTCGTTCGGTCAATTGGCCGCCCTCCTCGTATCCCACGTACCCCGGGGGGGCTCCAAAGAGTCGTGAACTGGTGAACTTTTCCTGATATTCGGACATGTCGATTCGAATAAGTGAATCCTCGCTATTGAAGAGGAACTCCGCTAACGTCCGAGCCAACTCAGTTTTTCCAACCCCGGTCGGTCCCAGGAAGATAAAGGACCCGATGGGCTTTTTCGCTTCCTTCAAACCGGCGCGTGACCGCCGAATGGCTCTGGCCACGGCGGAGATCGCTTCGTTCTGTCCGACCACGCGTTTATGGAGGAATTCCTCCATGCGCAGCAATTTGTTCGATTCTTCTTCTTCGAGTTTGAAGAGTGGAATGCCTGTCATCTTGGATACGACATAGGCCACCTCTTCTTTGCCGATTGTCGGCTTGTTCTTTTCCTGGCTCTTTTTCCACTCACGCTTGGACTCATCCAACAGTTTCCGAAGCCGTTCCTCTTCCTCGCGATGGCGAACAGCTTCCTCGAAGTTTTGCATCGAGATCGCCAGTTCCTTATCGCGCGAGACCTTTTTTAGCTCCTGTTCCATAGCCTTCAAATCCGACGGCAAGGCGTAGGTCTGCAATTTGGCTCGAGATCCGGTCTCGTCGATCAAGTCGATGGCCTTGTCCGGGAGGAAACGGTCGCTAATGTATCGGTCCGACAGCTTGACCGCTTCAAGGATGGCCTCTTCCGAAATATCGACACCATGATGCTCTTCGTACCGGTCGCGAAGCCCCTGGATGATCAGCACCGTTTCTTCAATACTCGGCGGTTGGACGTGAATCGGTTGGAATCTCCGCTTGAGGGCTCCGTCCTTCTCAATATGCTTTCGGTATTCATCGAGAGTCGTCGCGCCGATACATTGGATTTCACCCCGCGACAGCGC
>JANOOS010000356.1:0-4460 GCA_031421455.1 Nitrospira sp. | reverse complement strand
AGCTGCGCTTCGTAGCAGTCGTCCAGGATCTCTCCCAGGCGCGGTCCCGGCAGCAGGCCCAGCTCCAGTAGATGGCGACCCGTGACGAGCGGGGTAGGGGCCTGGTCTTCAACTTCGAGTCTACGCGCGCGCTCCAGCAGCCAGGCGCCTGCAGGAAATCCGTCAAAAGGTTTTGGCGGCCGGCCCGCGTGATCGGCCCGTGCGACCCGCACCAGTCGGTCGATCCGTTTGACCTGCCTAGCCAGCCGTCGAACTGCGCTGTCTGAGGCGTTCGCGTCAAACAGTGCGCGGGGGCGGAGGTGGCAGAGAACAAGGGGAATGACCTCGTTGATGAGATCTTCTTGGTTTGTCAGCCGTTCGAGAAAGCGTCTCGTCGGGGCCTCTCCTTCCGGTTCGTGGCCGCGCGACGTGATGCGTCCATAGTCAGTCGTGGTGGTGGCAGGTTTGCCGAAATCATGACAGAGGATGCCGAGGCCTGTGATCAGGTCGTCCTGTTGGTTGCCGGTGCATTCCAAGGCGAACCAGTCCAGACAATGGAGCGTGTGGATCCAGACATCACCTTCCGGGTGCCAGATGGGGTCTTGTTTACAGCCCTGAAGCGCAGCGAGTTCCGGATAGAAACGAAGCCAACCGCAGTCGCTTAGGAACTGGAGACCCAATGATAGCTTGACTCCCTGAAGTAGGAGCGTCTTCCATTCTTCCCATAGCCGTTCGCTCGGTTGCCCGTCTTGAGTCAGGGTCTTACAGAGAGCCACAGTCTCAGGCGCAGCCGTCAATCCAAATCGCGCGGCCAGTTGCATGCCACGCAGGACGCGGAGCGGGTCTTCGGTAAAACGTTCCGAGGTGTGGCGCAGCACATGCGCATCGAGATCGGCCCGGCCATTGAAGGGGTCGTGGAACTCCAGTGTGTCTGGATCCCAGGCCATCGCATTCACGGTGAAATCGCGCCGCGCCAGTGCCTCGTCGATGTCCATGTCCGGGTCTGACTGTCTCAGCTGTCCTGTGGCGGACTCGTTGTCGGTGAGCAGGCGGGAGGGAATGGAAATATCGATGGGTAGGCCCTGGAGCGTGAATACGCCAAAGGTCTTTCCGACGAACTGCACGGAGAAGTGTTCGGTGAGCAGCGCATGGAGCCGGCCAGCCGGCAGCCCGGAAATTTCGATGTCCAGATCGTGCGGTTGCCGGCCAAGTACGAGGTCTCGTATACAGCCGCCGACCAGCCACATCCGACCGCCGGCACGGCGAATGAGCTGTTCAATGTGCCGCAGAGAGCCAGCGAGCGCCGGATCCTCGATACGAAAGCGAACAGGCACTTATAGCGATGCCTCCCTCAGAAACTTCGCCGACTCTTCCGGCGCCACGGGATTGATATAGAATCCTGTGCCCCATTCGAATCCCGCTACGTGGGTCAACTTTGGAATGATTTCGATGTGCCAGTGGTAGAAATCTCCGGTCTTTTCATGGAGGGGGGAACTATGGAGGATAAAGTTATAGGACGGCTTTGCGAGAACTTTGTCCATCCGCCTGAGCGCCTCCGAAAGAATCGGCGCGAGGAACTCGAATTGCGTCTTCTGGCTCTCTTCGAAGTAGCCGGCATGTCGTTTGGGGAGAATCCACATTTCAAAGGGAAAGCGCGGGGCAAACGGGGTGACGCAGAGGAACTCGGGATTCTCCGCCACGATGCGATCGCCGTCAGCGAGATCTTGCCGGATAATGTCGCAGTAGATGCAGCGCTCTTTCTGAACATAATGAGCCCGACAGCCATCGATCTCCTCCATGACGCTGGTGGGAATGATCGGCAGGGCGATGAGTTGCGAGTGGCTGTGCTCCAACGTCGCGCCGGCTGATGCTCCATGGTTCTTGAAAATCAGGATGTAGCGGAACCGCACGTCTTTTTTCAGATCGATCATACGATCGCGATAGGCCCACAGCACGTCCTCGATCCGTTTTGTCGTCATGTCGGCCAGGCTATCCGTGTGGCTCGGGGTCTCGATGATGACTTCATGGGCGCCGATCCCATTCATGCGATCGTAGAGGCCGAGACCTTGGCGGTCGAGGTTGCCTTCAACCTGGAGCGCGGGGAATTTATTCGGCACGACACGCACGGTCCAGTTTGGGTTGTTGGGCGCGCCAGGCTGCGGTCGGTAGGCCATGATCTCTTTTGGTGTCAGCCGTTCCTGTCCTGGGCAAAATGGGCAGAGGGTTGCGGCCAAAGGCCGGGCGGCTTGCACGGGAACGAAGTCGTGAGGTCTGGCATTCCGCTCCGTCGAAATAATCACCCACCGGCCGACAATCGGATCACGTCTTAGATCGGGCATGGTCTCTCCTAAGCAATGTGGAATGTATAATGTTCAATGTTAAATTGACCGGAAATATTGCCAGATACATACAGGAATTTCACTCTTGTAATTTATCATTGAACATTCAACATTGACCATTCAGCGCTTTGCGCTGTTTACACTCGCCACAGGTTCACCTCAAACTCCGGACCTGGCACAAGGAAGGTCGCAGGCTTGTGGTGCGGGTAGCGTGCGACTTCCAAACGATGTTCCAGCACCAAGATGGTCATATGGACTTCCTGTCCGGCGGTGAGCTGTAAGTCCTTAAACGGCACAGCCAGTTCGATAATCTTCTGATGACAGATCGATTGATAGGGGCCGATCTCCTGCCAGGATCCGTTTGCGAGTTTCTGCGAGAGCAGAAACTGATGCTGTTCAGCCGGCGCGAGTGAAAACGACAGGCGGTAGAGCTGTTCGGGCGTCTGCAGCTGCAGCTCGACCGTCAGCTCAGCCTGGCGTGGTTGTGACTGTTCGTCCGGATCAAGGCGGAGATATAACCGGTCAAGACTCCAGCCAAACTGGATATCGGTCAGCACTCCTTCGGCCTTCCACATCGCGCCAAGCGGCGGCTGAGTCTCGATCCTGCCGGATCCACGCCACTCGAAAAAGTCGGTCGCAAGCCCATCCAGGGAGGGGTTCAGCAAGGCGAGGGGTGCTGTGACGATGCCTGCCTCCGGCAGGTCGCGGGGACGACAGATCGGCTGATTGAACTGGTCCGGTGGGGTCAGCCCCGCGATCGTCCAAACATTCCGAAGGTGGGTACGGAAGAGCCGATCGAACTCGTCATTGTAGCCGCAATCGAAATCGTCCCCATACCACCAGAACCAATCGCTGCCTTCGGCGGCATAGAGTTCGTCCCAGGCGGCTTGCGCGCGATCCGGGGGAAGCGTGGCAGAAATCTCGGCAAGCCGGGATCGCGTATGACTCACCAGATCCCATCCTAGATTATCTTCCTGGTGGCCGATCCAGATCTTGTAGTCTTGGTTGATCCAGGAGCCAGAATGGAGGTGGCTGATTCTCCGAGTGGCCGGCGCGGCTTCGAGCGCTTGGGAAATTGTCGCGGTGGTGGTGCGACCTCCGTCGTGACTGAGCGCGCCGGTCGAGCAGGCCTTGTAGAGGAGCGAAAGAAACTGTTCGCCTCCCTCGTGGTAGTGTTCCCATGGATTTTCCCCGTCGAGCACGATTGCGACGGTGACCTGTTCCTGCGGCGCTTCGTGAATGATGTGGCGCAGCCGGCGCAGGACATCCTCGGCGGCCATTTCAGGAGTCGTCTTATGATAGACGAAGCCGAAGGCGTCAGAGATTTCCCGGTCGCGAAACAGTATCGTGACGCCTTGGCTATCCGGCCCGACCCGGTAGGGCTGGTAGAGGTCTTGCTCACGTTGCCAGGGTTGCTGGTCTGCGTCGAGCGAGCGAGCGAGGATGCCTTCATCGGTCGCCAGCCAGCGGAGTCCAACCTTCGGCAACATCGGAATCAATTCCGGGCAGACGGAGCCTTCCGATGGCCAGAGGCCCACGGGGGCTCGGCCGAATGTGGCGGCATGAAACTCGACGGCCCGTTGCAGTTGTGCCGCTGCATCTTCCGGCGCATGAAATCGCGAGGGGAGGGGGAGATCCGGTCTGGCACGCCGAGTGAAGTCTGTATCGATGACCAGGGGCAGGATCGGATGGAAGAAGGGAGTCGTCGTGAGCTCAATCTGTTCCCGCTCCATCAGTCGTCGATAGAGCGGGACTATCTCACGCACGGCCACGAGTTGGAGGGCCAATACCTCCTGCTTTTCCTCTTCCGTGAAGCCTTTATTTTTTGCACGCAGCGCAGCTAGGCGCGGATAGCGGCTGACCGTGCCGTAGCCGAACCAGGCGAGGTTGTGCCACGTTTGTAAGTCCAGGAGATCCTGTGTGGAAAATTTCCGCGCCACGCGCTCCAAGTCGCGGCCATAGGTGTCGGCCCCGCGCTTCACGAGCAATTCATGATAGCGAGGGTAGGGGCGCACCATCGTGGCCCAATTGGCGGAGAAAAAATGCCGGACGAGAAAGGCTTTCTCTTCCGGATGGAGGTCCGCCGCCGGGCGCTGCGCATATTCCAGAAAGAGGTCGCGCACCGTCCCTGATCCGATTTCT
>JANOOS010000355.1:0-2571 GCA_031421455.1 Nitrospira sp. | reverse complement strand
TGACGATTGCAAGCCTCGCCAGGTCCGCCAAGCCGGCGCCGAAGATTTTCGAGATTGCCCTCGAGAAACATGCGGTCGACCCAGATGAAGCGATGCATGTGGGTGATAGTGTCCGGGACGATGTGGAGGGTGCGACGAAGGCCGGGCTGACCGGCGTGCTGATGGATCGGGCAGGACGCGTTCAGACGTCGGGCTGGCATGTGATTCGGACGTTAGAGGAACTTCTTCCGCTAGTAGGATGCTAAAAGACCGTTGTTTCGTTTGTTTGGTTTGTTTAGTTTGGTTGGTGTTTTAGTTGAACGAAACTAACCAGATGAACCAAATCAACCAAATAAACAAAACAAACCAGATGAACAGGCAGCCCGCTCGGCAGGAATGCACATGGCTGAGGACGTAAACCCGGCGCTCATGGCGAAGCTGCCGCTGCCATTCAAACAAATGGGCATGTCGATCCATAAGGACATGGATGCCCTCGCGGATGCGATTGTCCAGAAAGAGACTCCCCAACAGATTCTTCAGCGCCTCTCCAGCATGACTGCCCGTTGCACGGCGTGCCATGACATGTATCGATTCTCCGAAGAACGTTAAACGTACGATGTGAAACACGAGAAGTGCGACGAAGAAAATGAACTCTTCCCGGCACATGCGGCGTGATTGTGAAAGAGTGAAAGCTCGTGCCAAATGACTGGAGCGTCTTCTTCAACTGGTACTACGCGGCATCTGATGCTGGCGGTCATGGCCGTGTTGGTCGTGATCGTCTTGGGGACGCTCGGCTACATCGTGATCGAAGGCTGGCCCGCCTTCGACGCTTTCTACATGACGGTCACAACCGTCGCGACCGTCGGGTTTCAGGAAATTCATCCGCTGTCGACGTCCGGCCGGGCCTTTACGGTAGTTCTGATTATCAGCGGTGTGGGAACCCTATTCTATTTGTTGGGAAACCTCGCGCGGCTGCTGTTAGAAGGGGAACTGAGATCTATTTTCGGGAGATATCGGACTGAGGGAAGGATGAAGGCTGTGACGAATCACTACATCGTGTGTGGGTACGGACGCATGGGTAAGCGGGTCTGCAAGGAGTTCCGCGCGAAACCGCTCCCGTTTGTCGTGATCGATAAGAATCCCGACGTGATCGCCTCGTTGCAACGGGAAGGCCTTATGGCCGTGGAAGGCGATGCCACGCAGGATGATGTCCTGATCCGGGCGGGGATTGAACGGGCCAAAGGGGTAGTGTCGGTTGTGAATACGGACACGGAGAACCTCTTCATCGTGCTGACTGCCAGGGGGCTGAACAAAGACCTCTATATTGTAGCGCGAGCCGGTGACGAAGGGTCGGAACACAAGCTCATGCGGGCCGGCGCAAACCGCGTATCGTCGCCCTATCACATCGGCGGGATGCAAATGGCGCAAGCCGTGATTCGTCCTGCTGTGATGGACTTTCTCGAATTGGCGACGCAGAGTGAACACCTGGATCTTCAGATGGAAGAGCTGACTGTCGAACAGGGCTCACGCTTCGACGGACGGACTCCCTATGATTGTGGATTTTCCGAAGATCCAGGACTTGTCCTGATTGCTGTCAAGCGCATGTTAGGCCATCTTGAGTTCAACCCTGGTTCAAAGGTCCTCCTGGCCAAGGGCGACAAACTGATTGTGTTGGGTCAGCCGGAGAGCTTAAAGCGCCTCGAATCCGTCATCAGGTTCCAAACAGTAACGTAGCAGGCTGCAGAAAACCATTTCGGTACAGCAGAGCTTCGATAGCCTGCACATCTGGGACAAGCCCGGTCTGTCTGGTTAGTTTCGCTCTTCCAAACACACGAGACAGACCAAATAGACCAGACAGACCAGACAGACGAAACGAAATGAAGCGTCATGGCTGAACATCAGGGCGAGCAGCCTGCGAGAAGTTTGTGCGATCAACTGCAGATCACAGGGGAGGAGCTGCAGACCAGGCTGGCGTTTCTCTCTTTTGGTGAGCAAGACAGGCAGAATCTCGTCGAGATCCACGACGTGATCTCTTCTCATGTCGACGAGATTATCGGAGAATTCTACGATCACTTGCTGCAATTCGAGGAGTTGCGCGTGATCTTGTCCGATGCGACGCTCGTGGAGCGACTCAAGGGGACACAGCGCCAGTATTTACTCAGCCTTGGGGAACTCGGCGATGGCGTCGCGTATGCGGAGGCACGGCTTCGGATCGGATTGACGCACGAACGAGTCGGGCTCAAGCAGAAGTGGTATTTAGGCGCGTACCACAAATTCTTCGAGCTAATTTTACAGCCGCTTGCGGTTCGTTATTCGGGAGACGCGAGCAGGCTGTCTTCATTGGTCCTTACGCTGAATAAGATCATCACGCTCGATGAGATCTTTGTCGTGGAGACCTATTACCATGCGACGATGCAGCGGTTGGAAGACAGCCTGCATCGACTGAAGGACGCCCATCGGCAGCTTGAAGACGTCTCCCGGCGGGACTCTCTCACGCCGGTGGACAACCGGCGCGCGTTGATGGAGGCGCTGGCCATGGAGTTTCACAGGAGCCGCCGCTATCAGCATCCGTTCGCGCTGCTCTTTCTCGAT
>JANOOS010000354.1:0-1823 GCA_031421455.1 Nitrospira sp. | reverse complement strand
TCGACAACCGTAGTTGATCTGGCACCCTCGGTGCAAGCACGTAAGCTAATAGGAGACTCTCCCACAGGATGCTCAAACAGGCCGTCCAGCAAGGCCGTAGCGAGTGCGGGGCCGAGGCGTACCCTTGGGGTACGTTGAGGGTCTGAACGATGCGAGAACGAAGCTGGCGGGCTGTTTCAGCATCCTGTTAGACCTTCCTCATGTGGAATAATGTCAACCCCTCTTTCAGCCTTGCTTTCGGCAAGATCGTACGATGCATCCGAAACGTGGGAAGCTGTTCGACCAACTCATCCCAAAGAATGTGGAGTCCGTGGGATGCGCCATGCTGACCGAGCTGTGCCGGACCGATGACGAACGCATGGCCTCCTTCTCGAAGAACTCGGCTGATCCCCTGCATACGTTCGGCCAGGCCTGCCGGTAGATCTCCTCTGTCATAGGACGCCCAGTGGTAGACCACATCATAGGAGTGAGGGGCTTCCTGATCGTACAGCCCTTCGTTCGACATGAATCGAATATTCGAGAGCCAATCCCACCGCTGCAACTCGGCACAGATACCCCAGAGTTGTTGCGCCTGCTTTTGCGCAAACGCGGGATACCGTACCAGCACGGTATAGTCTCTCGGCCGATCGAACGTGATGCAGTTCACGATGACGGCATCGCCATTGTCGATGAGCACGCGCCGGGCTTGCGAAAGGACCGCGCCGATTTCCCGGTCCTGCTCGCCAAGATCTTGCAGATAATCGGCCACGAACGGTTGCGCCGCGCACGCACCGATTTCCGAACCGTCTTCCGGATAGAGCAACACGGCGCCGTAGGCGTCGGCAGGAAGGATGGGAGGAACCCCCTGGACAAAGACCGACCGCCAGTCAAGCGGGCTCATGGCCACCGGCACACCGGGCTGTTCCAGACTCCCTTGCGGCAGGGTCACAGGCAACGTCGTCTCATGATTGCGATCTTTCAGAACGATATGCCCTTCAGAAATTTCGGCACGCCGATCACAGGGGACACATCGACGGCCTTTGGGGCTCACATAGGACAGCCCGGAGGAGTCCGACGCCACCGTCGCCCGGTGCAACAAGCCGCCTTGGAAAGTCAGGCAAGCCCCCGTTCGTTGATCGAAGTATCGAATCGGCATCGTGGCAGCCGGCAGCCAGACCACGCAACTGGAACGTTCAGGATTCATAAAAAGCGTAAATGGGTCGCTTCCACCGGTCGCCTGCGGAGTAAAGAAACTACTAAACAAGCGAAACGCCGCTTCTGATGGATAGGTGGGAATCCCTCGATAGCGCAAGGGCCGAGGGGTCGAGCCCCCATCATTCTGATCGTCGTAGAGTCCGCGAATCAATTCAAAGACCGCAGATCCCGTTCCCGGCAACAAAGACTTAAAGAGTTCGACGACCGGCAGAAAATCGATCGAGGGCCAATTCATCACCCCCATACAGGACATGAAACGAGCCCGTTCGAAATCCCCATCCTGAAGCACATAGAGGGCATCTTTCCTCTGACGGATCGTCGCCCTCCCGGTCGGCTCGATCAGGAAATCCTCATCCCGATAGAAGAACCGCACTTCCTCCATCGGAACCCGGAGCGCCTGAACGGCCATCGCACGCAAATCGTCGGCTGTGAGCCGTTGCCAGCCAGGCTTACGCGCGAGATTGAGGCTGGTTTCATTCACCATACCAGCCGGCTTTAACCCGACCCATTGTCCCCAATCCAACCGTAGCCGAGCGCGGAGGAGGACCACAGCGCCTGCGGCATCGGTCCCCCACTCACATTCATGCAATGGGTTGCCTTCCGGATCAGTCGCAAGAAACCGGCGGCCA
>JANOOS010000353.1:0-3234 GCA_031421455.1 Nitrospira sp. | reverse complement strand
CAGCCTGGAGCTTGGCCAGAAGCTGCGCCGCTTCTGAGCCAGCCAGCTCGTCGCAGGTTTCATACAAACCACCTGGGCCTTCTTCTATTGTATTGTGAACCTTGAGCACGGCACAGAGCGTCGCAATGACGGAAGCCGAGGGAGGCGGCATAAGCAACGAAGCGATGGCCCCATGGTCGAGCCGGAGCTTGGATGCGATCGGAAGTGGCTCCCCGCCTCGCAACCGCTGGGCGGCGGGCAGAAGAATCTTTTCCTCCATGCCGATGTGGCGGAGCAGCCCGGCTCGAAATTGATCGTACGTTCCCTGATTGACAGAGCCGACCCGAGCCACAGCCGATTCCAGCAACCCTTCCAGTCGCCCGTGGTCTTTCACAAGAAAGTCTGTAATAGGCCCTGCGCTTTTGTTCACTTCCGGACTCATCCGTTGCCTCCGATTATGTCGTCAGACTCACCCAAGTCACCTGGCCTTTTGGAGCCGCCAGCACCATTCGTTGGAGTTGGGGCACCAAGGGTCGAAGATCCTTCAAGCGATTCGTCGGAGCCTGAAGAACCATCACGGCAATGCTGAATTGGGGAAGGTGTTGTTGAAAGGAGAGGTTTCGGTCGACCGTCACGAACACGTCGAATTGTGCTTGAGCGAGTTTAAGCAGTTCACCGTTCTGGATACCGGCCCAGCCAGCTTGCGGCACTGTAACCACATCATGACCTTGGATCTCCTTGGCCAATCTACAGTCGATACATTCGTCAAGAAGGAGTTTCACGAAGCAACGGGAAGCATCCGGGCCTTTGCTTCTTCGAGGAAAGCGATCACCTGTTCACGCGTGACTGTGGGGAACCCGTCAAGAAACTCGTCGATCGTCTGTCCCCCTTCCAAATACTCGATGAGCGTCTGCACAGGCACCCGCGTTCCACGAAACACGGGGGTACCACCGAGAATATCAGGGGTGGAGGTGATGAGAGATTGCTTCGCGGTTGCCATAACAAAACCTCAGATGGAGAGAATTCTAAGCTGGCAAGATCGAGAAAGCAATTTCATCTCGGCGTAGAACCGGCGGAAGACTGTGCCAGCGGCTTGCTCATCCCCAAACGCGGCACGCAAAGACAAGGCCCACTATGTGGGATTGCAAGACCCGATTCCTTACTTGGCAACCCCCTTCTTGGCACACGGAACCTTTGACGATCACATGAACAGAGCGCCCTTGACTTCACTGCAATGAGACCGTACGATGTGGTCACACTTGCAACCACATATTAAGGAGAGCCCGTGAAGTTCACAAGCGTGCGCGAACTCAAGACCAAGACCTCCGAGATGCTCAGAACCGTCGAGCAAGGAAACACCGTGCTCGTGACCACACACGGGCGGCCAACGGCAATGCTCGTCCCTGTGACAGAAGACGACATCGAAGACGCCTTGCTGGCCTACAGCCCGAAACTGCGCAAGAAGATCGAAGAGGGCCTCAAAGATATCCGTGCAGGCAGAACGATGACCTTGTCTGATTACAAGGTCAAACGGAGCAGAAAGAAGGTCCGTAAGGCGTGACCTGCCAGGTGTATCTGTCCGAGAAAGCTCAACGCGACCTTGACGGGTTCTCAGACAAGATCGCCAATCAGATCCTCACCGACTGCACCCGCCTCGGCAACGATCCCATCCCAGACGGAAAACGCATCAAGAAGCTACAGGGGTATAAAGATAACCTGTACCGATTGAGAGCAGGAGACTATCGGGTCGTGTTCAAACGATCCGGAACCCGTATCGACATCGTGCGCGTGCTCAGCAAGCCGGATTTCCAGAAAGCCTACTGAGCCCTCAGGCATTCATAGAACGTGCGCAACTAACTCAATCCAACGCCGAAGACTTTGGCGGCTTTTTTCACATCCCGCGGACTGACCCATAGAATGGCGCCGAAGCGTCCCTGGCCGGCAGCGAGGCCGGTCACCGCAGTCATGTTGATCTTGGCTGAACCAAGTCGATCGGTCAGATCGGCCATCGCTCCCGGTCGATCATCGCCATCCACCAGCAAGCACATCTTCGGCCCCTGCACTTTCAACTTATGCATCTTCGCAACGTTCTTGAACGCGGCAGGATCTTCCGGCACCACATCCACCTGTGTGCGGCGACTCCGTGGAAAGGCATGCACAGCCAGCAAATTCACTCCAGCATCACGCAGTGGGGCAAGCGCATCGGCTAATGTCCCGGGTTTATCTCCAATCTGCACCTTGAAATACTGAGCAATTCGAATCACATCAGCCATCATACCCTCCTCTCCCCGCCAGAATAGCGGGTATCAACAGACATGAAATACGTCGCGCGAAAACAATGTGTCTTGGAATGATCATCACAAGGACTGACCTCCGCAGGCGTCTCGCAATGAGGGGATGGAAGTTGAGTGTGTATAGCCTAGGCAACCAACCGGCGTAATGCAACCGGTAAAATCCACTTTCAGTCACAGAATCGCAGTGTCCGACGGTCAATCTTAAAGATAGTCCCGTGCCCTACTAGCCAGCTCAAACTTATTCTCGCTTCGATGAAGGCGAGGGTCCGCACATCTAGTCCGGTCGTTGATCGATCCACGCTTTGATGGAGAAGAATCGCCAAACCCCAACCCCCAAGAACGCGACACCCGCCACCAACGACAACACACCCAGTGCTTGAACCCCGGGCAACTCCAGCCACCACACAGCCGGAATACCAACAATGAAAAGCCCCATCGCGGTCCTGATGTACGACAGCAGCGTGCGTTCGTTCGCCAACTCAGTCCGTTGCCGAGCCAGCCTGTCTCCAATAGATGTGTCCAATTTCTCGGGCATGGGCGATCCGCAAATCCTCACCGAAACGATACCCCTTCAGAGAGCAAAGCTCAACAGTCCAGGAGAGAAGGCCGGGCGAAGAAGAGAAGGTGCTCAGGGCGCGGACGAGGCGGTCAACAATGACTCCCGACCCCTTTTCTTGCTTCTCAAACAGATGTACCTCTGCTGGTGAATGAATCTGTAATCCCAAAATGATAATGTCCGCTTTGGCCCAAGTAGAAATGTCCTCTTCGTTACGAGACGATCGGCCCGTACAAGGAGGGGCAGATGGTCAGAGAGGACAGGGTCATGATGAGTGTGAAGGAATTGCGGCGGGTGCATGTGCTTCGACAGACGATGGAGAAGAAGCTGACGCAGGTCACGGCAGGCACCCTCCTGGGGCTGACGCCCCGCCACATCCGGCGCCTCCTTGCGCGGGTGAAGCAG
>JANOOS010000352.1:0-4027 GCA_031421455.1 Nitrospira sp. | reverse complement strand
AAAACTTGCCAAGGACGCCTACAAGTCCGGCAAGACCGTGCGCGAGATGGCCAAAGAACAGAAAGTCCTGCCGGAAAAACGACTCACCGAACTGCTCGATCCCTGGCGCATGACCGAACCGGGCGGGCCAGTGGGAAGTGCCGGGGGGTAGAAGAAGGGGTATGGGGGTAGCGGGATAAGGGGGACTGGCTCCGCCGTCTTCGGCGGTGCCTGTCCCCCTTCTCAGGCGGCGCTTCACGCTTCACGAACGACGCTTCACACGCCGAGCAGCTTTGACACTACAAATGCCCCTATGTTAAAGTCCGCGGAACTGTTGAGGTTCTAGGCATTTTCACTCATCTTTCCCAGGGAACAACGTATGAGCGCACCGACATCGCATGTAATCATTGTGGCCGGCGCCGGACCGGCTGGAATGGCTGTGGCGAGTTCACTCGCGAAAGCAGGCCATGAAATCATTATCCTGAATCGGGACATCAAGTTTGGCGGGTTGGCTGAATACGGGATCTTTCCGGCAAAACTCAAACTCCGTGGTGGTCTCAAGAAGCAGTACTGGGAATTACTCGAGCGACCGAACGTCCACTATTTCGGCAATGTCTCAATTGGCAACGGAAAAGATCTCACGGTGGAAGATGTCAGAAGTCTTGGCGCCAGTGCGGTCATTTTCTCTATCGGGGCGCAAGGGACTAAGGCCATCGGCGTGGAAGGGGACTCGGCCATGGGCGTGTTCCATGCGAAGGATGTCGTGTACCACTTCAATCGACTGCCTGGATTCGGCGATCGTCCGTTTGAGATGGGCAAGCATGTCGCGGTGATCGGCGCCGGCGATGTGATGGTCGATATTTCGCACTGGCTGATTCGCTACAAGAAAGTTGAGCGGGTCACAGCGATCGTGCGGCGTGGGCCAGTCGAGCGAAAGTACAATCCGAAAGAGATTCGCATGGTCTGCGCCAACATGGATGTAGAGGGGATTTCCAAGGAGGTCGCTCGGATTAAAGACCGCCTTGCCGCGGTCGGCCAGAATGCAGACGATATACTCAAGGGCCTGACGGACGAGTTTACAAAGTGCGAGCCGAAAGTCAGCGAGACACAGATGGGCTTTAAGTTTTTAGCCTCTCCGAAACGTATCCTGGTGGATGGAAACAACCGGGTTCGTGGGCTGGAGATGGAAGACAACAAGCTCGATCCAAAAGGCGAGGATACGGTCGCTGTCGGGTTAAAACAGTATTATGAGTTTCCTTGCGACTCCGTGGTCTTTGCCGTCGGTGACAAAGTCGATGAGACCGTCGGGCTACCATATAAGAGCGGCCTGTTTGTCACGAATCCCAATAAGACCGGCAACGATCCGGACGACGCGCTCTTCCAAGCCTATGACGAAACCGCAGGCAAGGTGGTGGACGGCGTGTTTCTCGCCGGGTGGGCACGAAAAGCGAGCGAGGGCCTAGTTGGCATCGCCAAGCGGGATGGAGATTGGTGCGCTGACGTGGTAACCAAATATCTCTCGACAAAAACACCGGGTAGCCACTCTGGCACAAAGATCGTCCTCGACAAGCTCGCTTCAATACTCACGGCGCACAAGAGCCATCCAGTCGATCTGGCAGGGCTCCGCATACTCGAATCGAATGAAAAAACTCACTGGGGTGAGGACTGTATCGGGGAGTTCAAATTCACGAACAACCAGGAAATGCTCAAATTGATCGAGAGCGGGAAAGCCTAGCCCCCACGTCTTTAATTTCTACCCATCCCCCCATTTGAGTTTTTCTCTGAGCACGTCGTAATAATTACTTTCTGGAAATCTGATCAGCCTGGTCCGGTTCTCCGATGCCTGGATCACGACCGTATCTCCCTGCGTGATCGCCACTCCCACCTGCCCATCGAGCGTCGCCATGGCGCCGTCATCTTTACTGGTGAGGGTCACTTCGATCTCCGCATTACCCGGCACAATCAATGGCCGATGTGTCAGCGTATGGGGACTGATCGGCGTCAGGATCAATGACTGGACTGCCGGATCGATAATGGGACCGCCAGCTGAAAGTGAGTAGGCGGTCGATCCTGTCGGGCTGCTGACGATCAACCCGTCGCCCCGCAAGTTGGTGACGAACCGACCTTGAATCGCGATTTTCAGTTCGATCATGCGGGCGAGGGTGCCCTTACTGATCACGACATCGTTCAATACCACCCCTTGCGCAACCGTTTCTCCGTGCCGATGAATATGCGTCCGTAGCATGAGTCGTTCATCGAGCACAAAGTCATTCGCAAATACCCGTTCGAGCGAGGGATAGAGATTCTCCAGACGAAGCTCCGTCAAAAATCCTAACCCGCCCATGTTGACTCCCAGAATGGGAATGCTTCGTTCCCCGGCAAGTCGAGCGGCACTGAGCATCGTTCCGTCGCCACCTAAGACCAAAAGCACGTCTGCCTTGCTTGCCAACTGAGTTTTCTGATACCCACCCTGTTCACCAAGGAGAATCGCCGATGACTGGTCCAAAATCACGTCGATGTTTCGAGCTCGGAGCCAGGCAACCACATCTTGTAACGTGCTCTTGATCTCAGGGAACTTCGGCTTTGCCAAAATCCCGATACTTTTGTTTTTCATTGCTAAAACCCTGTCGTGGCGCTATTAGATATGGCTGGAAAGTTTGAGATTGTATCGGGAGGGTTCTTTTGAAGTCAACGAGCCGGCCCGCATATTCATGAGGGTTTGGGGTGACATCGTGCCGACAGGCCAGGCGAGAGGCAATGGGGACGTAAGGCGTAAAGGGTAAGGGCGTGAGGGGGTCGATCGGGATTCGCCTAACGCCTCACGTTTCACGCCTCACGATATCGCCTCTTGCCTCTAGTCCCGTGCCTCTGGCCGGAACATCAGTTTCTGGCTTGTGTGATTGTCTCGCAGCCTTGACACTGAAAATCCTTCTAGATAGTATTAGGTCAGATTTTTCGAGAGAGTTGTGCATACGGAACCGGTTATAGGCTCCCCCTAAAAGGAGGCAGGATGTTCGAAAGATTTACGGATAAGGGCCGGAAGATTATCATTCTCGCGCGGGAAGAGGCTGAGCGTCATCAGAACGACTACCTCGGAACCGAGCACCTCGTCTTGGCCATTCTCCGCGAATCCGACGGGATTGCCCTGATGATCTTGAAAAAGATGGGACTCTCGACCGAACAGATC
The DNA here is from genome assembly GCA_031421455.1 of Nitrospira sp. Lineage (GTDB taxonomy): Bacteria > Nitrospirota > Nitrospiria > Nitrospirales > Nitrospiraceae > Palsa-1315. The sequence continues at coordinate 861 of JANOOS010000352.1, read as the reverse complement.
CGTTTGGAAATCGAACGGAATTTGCCTGGCGGCGGAACCACCATGACCTTTGGAGAGATCCCCTTTAGCCCTCGGGTCAAGAAGGTCATTGAGTATGGGGTTGAAGAAGCCCGTCTCCTTGGACACAATCATATCGGCAGTGAACACCTCTTATTGGGCCTCCTCCGAGAAGAGGAGGGGATAGGCGGGAAAATCCTCCGCAGCCTGGGAGCGAATCTTCTGACTGCCCGGCAATTGACCGTAACCTTCCTCCGAAAGTCTGCCCCGCGTGAGCGTGATCGGAAGAGCAATACTCCGGCGCTCGATGAGTTCGGTCGCGATCTGACCCAGCTTGCCCAGGCAGGGCAACTGGATCCCGTCATCGGCCGAGCCGACGAAATCGAGCGGGTGCTTCAGATTCTGAGTCGCCGTTCGAAAAACAATCCCGTGCTCATCGGGGAAGCCGGCGTCGGCAAGACCGCCATTGTGGAAGGTCTGGCCCAACGAATCGTCCAGTCCGAAGTGCCGGATAACCTTCTTTCGCGACGGGTCATTGCGCTCGACCTCGGTTCGCTGGTCGCAGGGACGAAATATCGCGGCCAGTTCGAGGAACGACTGAAGGTCGTGATGAAAGAAATTGTCCAGGCCGGCAACATCATCATCTTTATTGATGAGCTCCATACTTTGGTCGGAGCAGGGGCGGCGGAAGGATCCATCGATGCCTCCAACATGCTCAAGCCTGCGCTGTCGCGGGGTGAAATCCAATGTATCGGCGCGACGACTCTCGATGAATACCGAAAGCATATTGAGAAGGACGGAGCCCTCAAGCGGAGATTCCAACCGATTCACGTCCAACCGCCGAGTATTGAAGAAACGGTGCTG
>JANOOS010000351.1:0-1851 GCA_031421455.1 Nitrospira sp. | reverse complement strand
ACCTGGGACGATCCCCTTGCTCGCGCAACGCGCGGCCTCAGAAGGATGCGAGGAAGTAGGCAGACCGTTCTCTTGCTCGCAGAGCCCCCACGATAAAGCGGTGGTCGCTCGATGCGCGCAGTGAAGAACAATCCGCCTACTCCCTCTGGGAAAGTTGGGGAATCTGAAGGCCCTCGCCCGGGCAAATGGCACGTCTCGGCGTGCCAGTGGGTGGGCGGGTGAGAATGTTGCGCGCAGTTGGGATCATCCCACCCACCCCTTATAAAGTGATAGCTCACTGCGGCTGCGCTGAAGGCATTTTTGAGCATCCTGATCGAGAAGCGAGACTGTGAGCCAGTCTCAAGGCTGAAGTGTTCAGACCTCCGGACCGCGACCTTCAGCCTTCGGACTTCAGCATGCGATCTGGCGCGAAACTCCCCACAGAAGTCGCCTGTTCTGTTGCGCAACGGGCCAGAACAAGCCCTTGGGCTTGTCTCATCGCAAGATTTGAAGAGGTCTATGTCTTGCACAATCGAAGGATGCGACGCACGCGAGTTCGTGGTCGTCACGAGGAGCGTCGCACATATCCACACTCAATAAGGAGGTTCGTATGAAGCAGCTAGTAGGAATAATGGCCTTGGCGATCGGCGTTGTGTTGGTGTTGAACGGTCCTGCCTGGAGCGATCAGAAAGGTAAGGGGAAGAAAGATGAAGTGAAAGAGACTGTTGAAATGGCCGCTACGGCCAAGGTGACGATTGACCAGGCGATCAAAACGGCCTCGGAGAAAGTGGCGGGCAAGGTGGTCGAAGCCGAACTGGAGATGAAACACGATAAACTCGTGTGGGAAGTCGAAGTCGTCACGGCGGATAACAAGGTGATGGAGGTTCACATCGATGCGGAGTCTGGAGCCGTGATCGACGTGGAGGAAGAGAAGCCGGAGAACGACATGAAGAGCGCGCAGAAGCGGGAACGCAAACAGCAGCACAAGCCCTGAGCGAACCGGGCGGTCGGTAGAACCAGCAGAAGAGGGTTGGGTGTGGTAGCGTGTGCCACCAGGGTGGCAGTATCTGGTGATCGAGACTGAGAGCTTCTTGATCATTGTCTGTTACCGCCCGGGTTCTGGTTCGCTCTTTCAATGAAGATCACACCGTCCATCACCGAGCACGATACACAGGCACCGGTCGTGCCCTGGTATGCGATTTCGTCTGAGCTTTGCGCCACAAGACTGAACACCCATCCTGAGAGAGGCCTCTCCGACGAGAATGTTCGAGACCGCTTTGCAGCGCAGGGTCCCAACGAACTGCCGGAAGCTCAGTCCCCTTCTCTGCTGAGACTCTTTCTCTCCCAGTTCACGAGCGTCATTGTCTGGGTGCTGATCGGCGCGGCAGTTATCTCCGGTCTCTTGGAGGACTGGCTCGATGCGGTTGCCATTCTGGCCATTGTGCTGCTCAATGGAGTTCTAGGGTTCGTCCAGGAGTTTCGGGCGGAGCGGTCCTTGGCGGCGCTTCGGAAAATGTCGGTGGCGACGGCCAGGGTATTCCGTGACGGCGTCCTCCGGTCCATCCCTGCTCGGGAATTAGTGCCAGGCGATTTGATCCACCTTGACGCCGGCGACCGTATCCCAGCGGATGCTCGGCTCATCTATACCGCGAATTTTCAGGCGCAAGAGGCTTCGCTGACCGGCGAATCCACGCCGGTTCAGAAAACGGCAACCGCCCTCGACAGGCCCGACGTGTCCTTGGCCGACCAGGCCAACATGGCATTCATGGGCACCATTGTGGTCTCAGGCAAGGCCCGCGCGCTGGTCGTCGCGACGGCGCTCCGAACGGAGCTGGGCCGGATCGCCTCGATGATTCAGAAGGAGTCGGAGGC
>JANOOS010000350.1:0-2259 GCA_031421455.1 Nitrospira sp. | reverse complement strand
CTGAGGCGGTCGCCCATTTGCAGAAGGCGAAGGAACTCGCGGAGAAAGCGCACTGCAGTTTCTTCAGGCGGAGTAGCCTTGCCCAGCAGGCCATTGATGAGCTACGGCACGCCCGTGCACAACTCATCGAGGCATCCTGAGTGAGTCCTCGTGACGGCCGATCAGGAAATGGAAGGGAGACAGCCATGCTGAACCGCAATCTGAGACTGGCGATCGTCATCGTGGCGCTGGGAGGCGCCATTGAGGCCTCCGGGCAGCAGGCCACCGAAATGTTTATCCCTATCGGACAGTCTCCCGGACTGTCCAATAAGGAAAGTGTGATCGGAACGCTTGAGTCGGTAGATCAGGGGAAGCAGATGGTTACCATCTCGAGTTCGTCCGGCGCACAGACGGTCGGGATCACGGACCGGACGATGATCTGGTTGGACCGGAGCGAGCAGAAGCAGCCGAATCAAAATGGCGGGATCAACGATCTGCAGAAGGGCCGCAAGATAGAAATCAAGGCTCGCAAGGGCGAAGTCAAAGCGGTCGCCGAATGGATCAAAGTCCAGGTCGGCCCATGAGTGCATCTTCCGTTGGCGTACTCTCCTGAGACTCCCCGCGCGGCTGATCACCGCATCGAACGAGTTTGCCTCAAACTGAAGCGTACGAATACATCTATAGGGCTCAGTGTTCCTTTTTCCGAGCCACACACCACATGTTGTCATTGGTCCACAGCCGGTCAAGGAATGTGAATTTGACAATTTCGAATCCCTGCTGTTCGAGCAGGGCTCGCAAGGTGTCCGGTGTAAAGTAGTTCACATGGTCGGGAAGCCGGAATCCACACCACTTCTTTCCTCGCACCCGTCGATTCCAGCAAGCGTAGTTCGGCAACTTGAGGATAATCGCGCTCCCGGAACGCAAGACACGCGACAGTTCTCGCAACACTTCTGCAGGCTGCACCTCGTGCTCAAGATAGCTCTCGACCAAGGCCCCATCACAGGACGCAGTCTCCAGTGATTGGAGGCCCGATAGCACGTCGGCATGGATGATGCGTCCGCCGCGGCTTTCGAAGATCGGGCGGGCGTCAGCCACTATGCGGTTTGAGATTTCAATGCCCAATAGTTTGCACGAGGGCGGAAGCGGGCCAAAGTTTCCTAACCCACAACCAAGGTCGACGATCCAGCCTTGGCGAAAATACCGATAGCCAAGCGAAACGTGTTTGTCCCGTCGTATCACGGTGTTCGTAAGGTTCCGTACGCCTTTTATTGCAGACCGAACAACATTCTCGCCGCGACTGTACGACTTCCGTCGCGCTTCATTCTGAAGCCCGGATGTGTTCTCCCATGGGAATTGACCCTGTAGGGTGGCGTAATCAGGAGGATTCTCAAGAAAAACAAAGCCACACGCCAGGCACTCCTTGAGAATCCAATCGCCATGTGAGTAGCGATTCTTTCTTAGCTGCGCCCCACCGGTTCTACAGGCGGGACAAGTTCTGCTCAGCAACATCGCGTCATCCGTGCATCCGTGGATACGTGGGCAACTGTTTCAGGATTCACCGTGAAAGACCCCAAGAGAAAGTTGGTCGGTCGCCTTCGACGAGCGGAGTGCGGCCTATATTGCAGCGCTAGACCCAGAGCCTCATCCAAAATACCGATCCCACTATAGGCCTGCTCTTGTTGAAAAACCAGACGGAAAGGAGAGGCGATCGCTCAGAGCGAAGATTGCGAGGAGGCTCTACGGGATCGGCTCAGACCCACGTTACTCTGGCAGGCCTCTGTTGCCCAGGCTGCTAGATGTTCAGCGTCTTCAACGATGTCTACGGGCACTTCATAGAAGGATTTGAGTGTCTGTTTGTCGTTGGGTCGGAAGGGTTTCATGCCCTGTTCCTTGTAGAGACCGACCGTTTTTAGCGAGACTTTGAAGTAGAGCTGGCCCTTATGGATGATGCCGAAAAAGGTTCCGCGCTGGTAGAGTCCATACCCGCCGAACATCGCGCGGCAGGTGACGCCGCGCAGATCGGCCAGTTGATCCAGCACATAATCTTTGAAACCGTCGTGAGTGGTCGTCATGGGCGCATCAGCGTGGTTTGCGCGCCACCACCATTCGGACGGCGATAGGGAGTGCGATGCCATCCGATTGGCGGTACTGATCGGCGGAGGTGATGATGCGCCCACGCGCATCTATCTTCTGTTGGTCGGACAACTTTGCGAGCAGGTTCTGGATTGGCGCGGCGATGTCCGTCAGGCTAGCATAATATTCTTCTCCCGATGCAAATCG
>JANOOS010000349.1:0-1781 GCA_031421455.1 Nitrospira sp. | reverse complement strand
CTGTTCCCAACATGAAGGCCCTTCGATATCCTGGCTTCTTCAGCGGCATGCGCGAGATCCTCCACTGGTTACACTCTAGGAGCCTATCTGACATAGACCGTTCTACTGCGGCGAACGACCTGCAACCATCTGCGTCGTTCTCAGCCCGAAACCATCCTCAACGTATTCCAGTGAATACGCCTCCGGTTGTTCCGGGCCTGCGGCCTCGCATCTGGCTGCATCTCCTTCACCTCGTCACGAAGGCAATGTCGGACAGGCTCCTTTGTGAAAGTACCATAGCACTCCTGGAGGCGGCAAGGGAGGGAGCAGCTTGCCTTCGACAACTATCCCACCCATAATCGGATCGTTATTTGGTGTGTTTGGCTCATCTGGTTGATTTGGTTAATCGGGTTCAACCAAATAAACAAGACAAACCAAATGAACCAAACAAACCAGATAGACCAGACTGACCAGATGAACCAACCAAACCAAAGAGATGCGGTGCTTGTGACCGGTGCGTCAGGAGGGATTGGCCGAGCGATCAGCCTAGCCTTTGCAGCCGCCGGCTGGTCTGTTGGGGTTCATTATCACCGAAATAAGACAGCAGCTGAAGGCACGCTCAAGCAAGTAGTGGCTTCCGGTGGAAGCGGGACGCTCTACGAAGCCGATATTCGCGAGTCTCATGAGGTGCAACAGATGGTGGAAGCCTCCTGCCGCCTGATACCTGCGCCGTCTGTATTCATTTGCAATGCCGGAATCGGAGGGAGCCATCTCCTGCTTCGACAACGCGAAGAAGATTGGGCTGAGGTAATAGGTACGAATCTGACGGGAACATTTCACTGTCTTCGCGCGATGGCCCCGCCCCTTCTCGCTCGCGGTGGCGGGTCAATCATCGTGATTGGGTCGTATGCGGGATTCCATGGGACGATTGGCCAGGCAGCCTACGCTGCCTCAAAAGCCGGTCTCATTGGTCTGGTGCAGACCGCAGCCAAAGAATGGGGAGCAGGCAATGTTCGTGTGAATCTCCTCTTACCAGGCTGGCAGGCTACTGGACTATCGGAAGGGGCCATGCCGGAAGGCGATACGTGGAACGACCATGCGTTAGGCCGGCCACCGTCGCGAGAGGAAGTGGCCAAGACTGTCTTCTATCTGGCGCAACTGACAGACATGTCGGGACAGGTTTGGAACTGTGACAGCCGGAATCTCTAGCAGAATGCTGAAAAAGTCTTCTAGCATCGTTCTCGCATCGTTTAGACCCTCAACGTACCCCAAGGGTACGCCTCGGGTCTGCACTCGCTGCGGCCTTGCTAGAAGAACTTTTTGAGCATCCTGCAGGAGTGGCCACAGAATTTTCCCGTGACCTGCTAAATCCCACGCTATGCAACAAACCAAACAACAAGCTAGCAACTCCAGGCCCAGAGGGGTTTTTATTACAGCGACTGATACGGGTGTCGGAAAGACGCTCGTTGCCTCTGCGCTCGTGTGGTGCCTGACTCAACGGGGGATTGATGTCGGCGTCATGAAGCCGATTGAAACAGGGGTTTCAGGATCGGCTAAGGCGCGGTCTGATGGAGCACGGTTGCGGAGGGCGGCTGGAAACCATGATCCGATGGCAGAAATCTGTCCCTATACTTTTCGACTTCCAGTGGCGCCGCTTTCTGCTGCACGAGCGGAAGGAACAACCGTGCGTATCGCCACCATTATACGGGCCTTCCATGCCCTGCGTCAGAAACATACATTCATGGCGGTAGAAGGAGTCGGCGGTGTGTATGCACCGCTGACATCATCGCTCAACGTATTAG
>JANOOS010000348.1:0-3512 GCA_031421455.1 Nitrospira sp. | reverse complement strand
ACTGTCTTTATCGGGTTTGGTTCGAACGTCGGCGATCGAGTCGATTTCTGCGACCGTGCGGTGACGTTATTGAGCCTGCTGCCGCACTCCCAACTCTCGGGGGTGTCGTTGCTCTATGAAACCGAGCCGGTGAACGATTTTGCCAAACCTGGCGATGGCTGGTTCTTGAACGGGGCCGTACAGCTTGAGACGGATGTCACGCCGAAGAGCCTCTTGGCTATACTCCGTGAGATCGAGTGCTCGCTCGGCCGAGATGAGGAAAACCGATCAGGCCCCAGAACCATCGATCTGGATATCTTGTTCTACGGCCAACGGATCATCGACGAACCGGATCTCGTGGTGCCGCATCCTCGCATGCACCGTCGCCGGTTCGTTCTCATGCCGTTGAGCGAACTTGATCCGCTGTTCGTCCATCCATTACTCCAGCGCACAATCAGCCAATTGCTCGCCGAAGCCGGGAAGCAGCCGGAGGTTCGCCTCCTGTTTCCCCAGCCCTCGACCCGCTATGGGTCTCGCCCTGCTTGCAGCCCGCCTCCAGGCTCATGAAAATTATCCGCACCCCAGGATCTATGACTGCATGGAGCGAAGGATTACGCCGGGAAGGGGTGACCATCGGGTTCGTGCCCACAATGGGCGCGCTGCACGACGGCCATCGTTCCCTCATTCGAGCCGCGCGATTACAATGCGATGCGCTCGTTGTGAGTATCTTCGTGAATCCAACGCAGTTTGCGCCGACCGAAGACCTGACGAAGTACCCGCGGCCCATCGCGAAGGATCGCTCACTCTGCCGGGAAGAAGGGGTGGATGTCTGTTTTGAACCGACAGCCCAGGCCATGTATCCTGAGGATTTCCAGACGACCGTGACGGTGCCGGCGCTCGCGCGCCGATGGGAGGGGGCGGCCCGGCCTCATCATTTTGCCGGCGTCGCCACGGTGGTGACGAAATTCTTCGGCATGGTGCAGCCACAACTTGCCCTGTTCGGCCAGAAGGATTACCAACAGGCGGCGCTGGTTCGGCAACTTATGAACGATCTCAATCTCGGCGTGGCAATTCTGGTACGCCAAACCGTCAGAGAGCGCGATGGGCTGGCTATGAGTTCGCGTAATGTCTATCTCAGCCCGGACGAACGTCGGATCGCTCCCTTGCTTTTTCAAGCGCTCCAAGCCGGCAGACAGATGATCGAGGGTGGGAAAAGCGACGTGGCTGCGATCGAACGGATCATGCGACAGACTATCGAACGGGAACCCGCCATTCATCTCGAGTACCTGGCCGTCTGCGATCCGGACAGTCTGGATCCTCTGCCCGTCGTCGCAGCTCGTGCGCTACTCTTAGGCGCAATCAGGATTGGATCGATCCGCTTGATCGACAATTGTCTGGTGAAGATGCCGGGCAGAAAGGTCCCTAATCAGGGGTTCAGGCTGAAGGCTGAAGGTGGTTTCGACGATCTTGGGTTCAAACAAAAATGAATCCTCGTTGGACAAGAAACCCCAACCCCTAAAAGCCTTCAGCCTATCTACCTGAGTCGTGACGTGGAAAGAGTGGCCTACGCGTTAACCGGGAGATCAAGGCCTTGACCGACTAAGAGACCAAGAATCACCTGAGCCAGACGACGGTGATGCTCCAGTTGAACATCCAGAAAGCGGATGCCGATCGACGACGGGCGAACGGAACAGACCATTGCCTTTTGAATACGGATCGTTTCATCTTCCACCGTTGGCTTCAAAACCAATTCGATAAAGGCTCCCTTCTGGAGCCCGGTCGTCTGCAGGGTACAGCCATCCATTGAGATGTCGGTGATTCGATTGGTCACGGGCGGCTGTTTGCTGTCGAGAACCTGAGCCTCGATGGAGGCTGCCAGGCGGGTATACTGACGCCGATCGGACGTTTCCGTATTGTGACGCGCACCAGAATAGAATACACGAAAACGATTTGTACATAGCTGGCATCGAAACGAAAACAGGTTGACGAGGCTCAACAAGCCCTCGATCACGCCCTCGCAATACGTCGCGCGGACGAATGAGCTCCCACAAGTCGGACAATGCACTTTTTTCATGAGCCTGAACGGGCCTCGCTTTGGACAGGCCCCTGCTCCTCTAGAATCGGTTCAATGCGCGCCGGCGAATACGTGGCCGGCTTCACCCATTTCCCATCTTCGCGCTTATAGCCACCGACTTTGCTCATGTTGGACCGATGGACTTCTCGAAAGACGGGATCCATGTCGATACCATAGGACACCGCCGTTCCGTAGACGACATACAAGAGATCGGCCATTTCCTTCGCCACAGCCGCCAAGTCACCCCCGGCCATGGACTCTTTCAATTCGTCGAACTCCTCGTCGATTAGACGAACGCGCAGCCGTTTCGTTTCCTCATTGAGATCCGTAGGGGTCGCTTGCGCCACGATGCTGAATTTACGGTGAAATTCCTCCACCATGGCCTGTTCATCCCTCATCGTGGCTCCTTACTTAGGGCTCATAGGGTAATGATTTGCGCGAGACCAGCTCCACTGGATCCAACATGGGAATCTCTTTTTCCGACGACACACCAAGCTCCTTGAAGCGACGGGCCGCCGGCAAGATTCTCGTTTCGAGCGACCCGACCGCCTTATTGTATGACAGGACGCTCTTCCCGAGCGCCTGCCCAACATCGTTCAAATGCTCTGTCAGCACGGCCATCCGCTCGTAGAGATCCTTCCCCAACCGCCCGGCTTCCTCGGCATGTTCAGTCAATCGCTCTTGCCGCCACCCATAGGCGACTGCCCGTAAGAGCGCCATGAGCGTTGTGGGGGTGGCAAGGACCACACTTCGAAGGAATCCATCCTCTATGAGGCGTGGGTCATGCTCCAGTGCTGCGCCAAGAAACTGTTCGCCCGGCAAGAAGAGCACGACAAACTCCGGCGCCTGTGCGAATTGATTCCAATAGGCTTTCAGGCTCAGCTCATCCATACGCGACCGGACTTGTGCGGCGTGACGGCGCATCCCTTCGAGACGTTGCTCCTCGGTCCCCGCTTCATGCGCGTCGAGATAACCTGCCAACACGGTCTTCGCATCCACAATGATCTGCCGCCCACCAGGTAACTGGACCACCATGTCGGGGCGGAGCCGTCCGCCGTCGACCGTGATGGACTCCTGCTCAAAAAAATCGCAATGCGCCACCATGCCGGCCAGCTCGGCCACGCGCTTGAGCGTGATCTCCCCCCATTGGCCTCGGATGGCCGGCGCGCGCAACGCCTTCACCAGGTTGCCGGTCTCCGACTGCAGACGCTGCTGCGACTCGGCCAAGAGCTTGAGATGCTGATCGAGACCTCCATAAGCCGCTTGCCGTGATTGCTCTAGTTGCCGGAGCTGGTCGTCGTATCGAGACAGCGAGTCTTGGAGGGGCTTGACCAGACTATCGATCGCCTGTTGCCGCTGGGCGAGATCGCCCTTGGCCTCAGCCTGGAGCGTTTCGAATGAACTGCGGGCAAGGGTTAGAAAGGCTTCGTTGTTCTGCTTGAGGGCTTCGCCTGAGAGA
>JANOOS010000347.1:0-2469 GCA_031421455.1 Nitrospira sp. | reverse complement strand
CTGGTGATCGGAATCAGTCCCGGCAATTTGGATCGCGCCGGTGCTCGCGCCCGTTTCAGTCAGGAGCAGCGCTTCGGCAAAGTACGACCCCATAAAGAAATTTGCCGCCGGTTTCTTGCGCAGCATGATACCGTCCACCGCCGCGGTGTAGCTGAATTGATCCGACGTGATAAAGAAATTCGAATCGTCTTTGTAGAGATCGGGCTTGCCGGCTTCCAAGTAGGCCTGCTTCGTAATTTCCTGGCAGACGGCCATGGTAATCGGATCGCGGTGCGGCACAAGAAGATCGGTCCCATAGGCGGCCGTGCGTTTGGCCACACGCCCGAGAATGACCGCCGCGGCAATGGTGGAGGGATCACTCATGTCGTGGGCGCCGGTAAGATACAGAATCGGCTTGCCCAACTCCGTCGCGCGACCAATGGCCTCATCCACTGCATCGAGGCCGGGAATGCGCCGGAGGAAGATCTCCCGTTTTCTGGCTGTACTGATGGCGTAGAATACGATGCCGCCGAACAGGAGCGCCAGCAGAAGATTATTCATCTGATTCCAGTTGATCCAGTTCGGTTGCGGCATGGCCTGAACCGGCGCAGCCACGGCTCGATCGTCGCCCGAGACCCTCGCCACGGCCACGGAGTAGATCGTCTCATTTTTGAGCTCGACCCCTCTCCCGTTCTTCAGCATGAACTGATGCTGGTCTCCAGTCGTCGGCCTGGTCCACCAGGGCCACTTGGATTCACGGACATAGCGTTGGTTCGCAGGAAACTCCGCCACGACTTTCATCATCGCCGGATCCGGCGCCGTGGTTCCTTCGCTGAGCAAGACCTGATATTTGGTTGCGGCGCTATCGTCGGGAGCCGGTGACCAGAGCACCGTCAGGCTTCCGCCGCCATCGCTCGCGGTATCAAACACACGAACATCTTGTGGCGGCGCGAGGAGCGTCTGAGCTAACACGACGGAGTGAGAGAAACCGATGACACAGGCAACGAGAAAGAAGAAGTGCGCCACCGCACTCCCCTTACCCCTAACCCCTACCCCCTTACGCTTCACCTCTACCCCCTTACCCCTCACGCTTCACCTCTACCCCCTTACCCCTTTACCCCTCACGTCTGCTAGGCCCCTTCAATCAGTTCAATATTCGTCCGCGGAATCATGGTTCTGCTGCCATCGCCAAAGCGGACCTCCAGCACGCGCACTTCACTCTCGGTTGGAATCTTCTGGAGCTCGGACGGCAAGCTCGCCACTTCGCCGATCTTGCCGAATAACGGATCTCGAATGATGCGAACCTGGTCGCCGATCCGGATGCCTTCGCGCTGCGGTACTGTGGCCGCGCTGTGAGTGCCCGATGCCTCTGCGCGTTTGGGAATGATGATCTCTGGCCGAATGACGCCGGCACGAATTTGTGTTGCCCCTGAAATAGAAGCCGGTTGTCCCACATGAGCCGAAAGGAGCGCGAACGTTTTCCCGGCCATGGGGATAGCCCCGAACCCTTCGGTGAGAATCAGGGTAAAGCCGACCTGTTCCGTGCCCGTGATGGCCACACCAAGGTCATAACCCAGCAGTGCGCGCAAATCCTTATCGTGAATGCCGCCGATCACCAAGCCCGCAACCCCCACTTCTTTTGCGCGAGCCAGCGCATCCGATGAGACGAAGGAGCCGCCCACGACGACCTTGCCTTTCATATCTGCAGTGAGGTGACGAGGGGTGAGCTCTTCGTTCGGTGACGACACTGCGATCACAATCTCGCCCCAGGTTTCACCGCCGATGCCGAAGATGCCCTGCACCAAACTACAATCCGTTTCGACCACGACGCCCTGCTGCGGAATCACCTCGACAATGCGCCCATCGACATAGGACAGCAACTCCAGCACGCGCGGCGGCTCCCGCAACAACACCTGCCCCGTGACCGTAGAGAAGGACTCCACGACGCCGGTGATCGGTGAGCGGACTTCCGTCTTGAGCCACTTGATAAGCGGTTTGTTCTCGGCCAGGATCTCATCCTTCTGCACTGGATCGCCGGCCTTCTTGATCAAATATTCGTGGATCTCATCCGGCGCCACCCCCAACTGATTGGCGAGATTCAGCGGATAGACCTTCCCGGGCAGTTCCGCACGAGCCACCGCTTGATTCGCGCGCACCACTTCCCCAGTCGTGACCAGCACGTTGCCAGGCAGCGACAACATCCGCCGACGGCGAACCATTGCCTGCTCTGTGACGGTTAAACCTGGAGTATAACTGTGAGGCATAGGTAAAGTTCTGAGTTTTGAGTGCTGAGTTCTGAGTTAACGTCCCCTCCAAACAACTAAGAACTCACAACTCAGAACTCCTAACTCGCCGTCGGATACAATCCGACGGCGTGATACCATTTCTTCAGCGATGCCACTCTGGCATTGTGATCGGTCGGCAGCTGCAACGGACGCCCACGTCCATCGAGCATGAGGCCCACTACGCCACCTTGCACCTCTCGCGTGA
>JANOOS010000346.1:0-2128 GCA_031421455.1 Nitrospira sp. | reverse complement strand
GCGTTCCTCCCAGGTCTGATGGCGTGCTGCGTCATCTGTAATGGCGCCCAATTCGGCACGTACCCGTAAGTCCTCGCCGGACCAAAACCCGGTAAGCGTCGGCAAGTCGTGCGTCGTCGCGACAGCCAACGATTGTGTGGGATAGTCGCCAGGCGGCTTCATTGTGCCGTCTGCGCCACGCTCGAAGTAGAGCACTCGATAGGACAGGACTCTCGCCTTCGCCAACTGCTCTCTGAGCCAATCGGGGACCGTGCCGAGGTCTTCTCCGATCACCAAGGTTTTGGATCGAACGCTCTCCAATGCCATGATCGCCAATAAGTCTTCAAAGGGGTAATGCACTTACGTGCCCTCGGACGCGGGCCTTCCGTGTGGAATCCAGTAGAGGCGGAAAAATGCCATCACATGGTCCAATCGGATGGCCCCACCGGATCGGAAATTATTGCGCAGCAACTGGATCATTAGCTCGTAGCCGCTGGCGCGTAACGCATGAGGGTTGATCGGCGGGAGACCCCAATTCTGCCCCTCCGGCGCAAATGCGTCAGGCGGGGCGCCACAGTCGGCTCCGAGCGCCAGCACCGATTGATAGATCCAGGCCTCGGCCCCATTCCGATCGGCGCCAAGAGCCAGGTCATGATACAGCCCGATCGGCATCGCCATTTGCTCAGTCACCCTTCGGATCTCGTTCAGCTGTTCACTTGCCACCCACTGGATGTATTGAAAGAAGCGAATGCGCGTTGGGTGCCGCTTCGCATATTCACGAACTGGTTGGCCAGGCATCAGGAATTGTTTGGGCCAATCGTGCCAGGTGGCCGACTTGGATTGAATCAGCCGGCGTTCTTCCTCCAACGTCTGGAAGGTGGCATACAGCTCGAGCGATGTGCCCTCAGCCTGGATAAACTGTTCCAGGAGCCTGGCGCGCGCCGTTTCTGGTTGGAGATTCGGCTCCTCTCCGCTATAAGCCTCCGTGAGGAATGTGCGGTAGGCCAATTCGAGCATGGTCCGTTTGGCGGCTGCAATGGAGTCGTAGTCCACCAGCCGACTCTCTCGCAGCGCCTGAAGGGTGTCCTGAAACTCGGGAGCATGGAACCGTCGCTGTGCCTCCTCCGACCCGCAAAATTCAGGCAGCCGCTCGAGATCGATATAGAGTTCGTTGAGATACAATCGGCTGTTCGGCGCATAGGGGCTGATGTGATATGGCGTAGTATTCCGCAGCGCGTGCAGAGGATTGAGTCCGATGACCCCGGCGCCGAGTTCTTTCCCAGCCCACTCCACAATCCGTCCGAGATCGGTGAAATCGCCGCACCCCCAATTACGATCGGAAGACAACGAATAGAGCTGCAAGGCCAGTCCCCACAACCGTTGGTTTGCCTCGACGAACGGCGGGACGTAACATTGGCGTGGCGCTACGATGACACGCATCGTCCCCACATTCCCTCCGACCAAGCTTTCTGCCCGTATCGTTAGACTGTAGTATCCGAGGGAGAGACCATGCGGAGCCGGTATCTGGATACGCACATGCCGTTGACCCTTGAGAACACGGACCTCCATAGCGGAAAGCCCAGGCCCTGCCTGTCCTTTTTGCACCACGCGGTTCGCTTCGTCGCAGATCTGCCACTCCACTACGGCGGACCCTTCTTTCCCGTCCTCGAGTGTCAGATAACAGGAGACAGTAGATCCCGATTCACCGTCACTCAGGATCTGCACTGAGTTGCAGGGGCGTTGCCACGGCGCCTCATCCCATTCTTGTAGTGCTTCTGTCAGCGATTCGATCGAATCGACAGAAAAACCCATGGCAGTCAGAATGGCGCGCCTGGTGTCATCGGAGGTGAAGTGGAGATTGCCTGCGATATCGTAATAGTCAGTTGCGATACCGGCATGTTCAGCGAGTTTGGCAAGAAGAGTCTGCCAGGTCTGGTCCTGCATGTACGGGAGTCTGCGTGAAGACATAGGGCATGTCAAGCTATCCCGTTGTTCTTCAAGACAAATTCCGTATAACGACATCGTGGGTCCGGTGACCTCAGCCACGCGCGCTCGGTATGATTTCTAACCCTCCTCCTTTTGTGGTTCATTCTGCCGACTGCGTATTGGTTAGTAATGATCGGCTGTAGCGTGGCTCAGGGCGGTTGTG
>JANOOS010000345.1:0-8096 GCA_031421455.1 Nitrospira sp. | reverse complement strand
AAGAGGATCGTCGGGCCAGGAATGTTTGGGATAGCGGCCTCGAAGCTCTTTTTTCACTTCGAGGTAGGCCGACTTCCAGAAGCTGGAGAGGTCTTTGGTGATTTGGACGGGCCGTCGCGCTGGTGACAGGAGATGCAGCATAACCGGAATCTTACCATCGACGAGGTGGGGCGTATTCTTGCAGCCGAACATCTCTTGCAATCGCACCGCCAGGATAGGCAAATCCGGTGTCTCGTACTCCACGCGGACATTCGATCCGCTTGGGACCGTGAGATGGGTGGGAGCCCACTGTTCGAGTCGGCGTTGTTGTTCCCAGGAGAGGAGCGCGTGCAAGGGCTGGGTGAGATCGAGCCTCGTGACTCGGTCGAGCGTCGTCAGCCCTGATAGATAGGGCGCCAGCCAGTCGTCGAGCGTTCGCAACAGCGCCTCGTCCGACAGATCGGGCCATTGTGATTCTTGTCCTTCGATCCGCCGGAGAAATCCCACTCGGGCTCGCCACTGACGCAGTTCTGGATTCCAGGCCAGTTTATCGAGTCCCGCCCGGCGAATGCCCTCTAACAATGCCGTCAAAATCATCGAAGGGTTCGGCTTCGAGAGTCTCTGCTCAGACAGAATGAGTGAGCCCAATCGGCGCTGTCTCATCGCATGAACTATTTGTGCCATGTCGTCCCACCGTACCTCATCTATCACTTGAATCTTGTCTGCGCAGAGAGTCTCAAGGTCTCGAACCCGTATCGGTGCGGCCAAATCGATCCGGGCCCATTGCTGGCCGCCGTCGAGTTCGGCGATGACCAGATAGTCTTCTGATCCGAGCGGGTCAGGATTTGCGAAGAGGGCGCCTCGGCCGTTGGCCATAAGATAGCGTGCATTGTCCCCACGTTGGCGCTGGGCAATGCGATCCGGGTAGGCGAGTGCGAGTAAGAGACCGATCTCATCGAAACTGCCCTGCGGATCCGAACGAGCCGATCGCGAAAGTTGCCGCTGCCACAGATCGGCGGTGCGTCTGACTCGCTGGCAGGTGGCACGGTCGAGGGTGGCGCCTGCCGTGTGATCGTGCTGTCCGTGCAAGACATCGACACGGAGTCGTAGATCGGCGTTGCGCCAGCCGGAAGGGCCTCGCAGAATATCTCTCTCGTTGAGCAGGGCGGCGAGCTCGCATGCAAGCTCGCCGAGCTGCAACGGCACAGATCTGAGCAGCATGTGCGCAAGACGTGGATGGAGTGGCAGCTCTGCCATCTGTCTTCCATGCGCGGTGATCTGGCCCTCGGCATTGAGCGCACCAAGGTCGATGAGCAACGCTCTCGCCTGGGCCACAGCCCCGGGCGGTGGGGGAGTGAGCCAGGACAATTCGGCTGGATTGGCCGTGCCCCAGAGGGCCAATTCGAGTAGCAGCGGCGCCAGGTCCGCGTCGAGCATCTCCGGAGGGCGACGCGAGGCCAACGATTGTTGTTCCGCAGAGGTCCAGAGGCGGGAACAGATACCCGGTTCGAGCCGACCGGCCCTGCCACGACGTTGCTCAGCAGAATCTTGGGTGACGCGAATGGTCTCCAACCTTGTGAGGCCCGATCTCGGGTCGAAGCGAGGCACGCGCAGCAAACCTGCATCAATGACGACGCGCACTCCGTCGATCGTCAAACTGGTTTCGGCAATCGAGGTGGCCAGCACGATCTTTCTCGTGCCCGGTTGAGCGGGAGCGATCGCGCGGTCCTGTGCGTCTTGTGGCAAGTCGCCATGGAGTGGCGCGATGAGGATATTCGAACCCAAATTCAGATCGAGGAGCTTGCGTTCGACGCGGCGGATCTCTGCCATGCCAGGTAGAAAGACCAAGAGGCTGCCTTGGTCCTGCGCAATCGAACGCCTGATCGATTGTACAATCGCGACATCCGGATAGCCTGAGATGGGTTGATCCAGATAACGGGTCTCTACTGGAAACATCCGTCCTTCGCAGGCAATCACAGGCGCATGGCCCAACAGGTCTGAAACCGGTCCACAGTCTAACGTGGCTGACATGACAAGCAGTCTGAGATCCGGACGGAAGAGCCGTTGTGATTCGAGACAAAGGGCCAGACCCGTATCGGCCTGCAGGCTCCGTTCGTGAAATTCATCGAAGAGAACGATCGCATACGCGCTGAGTGAGGGATCGTGCTGGAGTAGGCGACTGAGTATGCCTTCCGTGACCACTTCGATTTTGGTTTTCGGCCCCACCTTCGTGTCGAGCTTCATGCGATAGCCGACCGTTCCGCCGACCGATTCACTCAGCGTGGTAGACATGCGATGAGCCGCGGCACGGGCGGCAAGGCGCCGCGGTTCCAGCATGAGCAGCTTCTTTCCGTCGAGCCAGGGGGCGTCGAGCAAGGACAGCGGCACTCGTGTCGTTTTTCCTGCACCTGGCGACGCCGTCAGCAATGCATTCCGTCCATCCGTCAGCGTCCGGCAAAGGGTTGGCAGCACATCTTCTATTGGGAGTCTAGGCATGATAGGGTCGGTGGTCACGAGCCAGACTGTAGCAGACCGACGCACTCACGAAAAGGACAGAAACGCATGGCAAGCGATCGCTGGACCAAGACGAAACCTGGCAGCGCCGGGTGGTACTGGTTCCGTGGTCTCGCACATGAAGCCGACCCCTTTATTGTACAAGTCGATGAAGTCGGTCAGTTTCAATGGCCGGACGGCGGGTTTCAAGAAGTGACGCTCGCTAAAGGGGAGTGGGCCGGGCCAATCACGCAGCCCGAAGATGGCGGCGAGTGAGACGCGGTACACAGGAATATTATTTCTCAGCCGCTATCTCTTCTCAGTAGAACTCCAGTAGTATGACAACAGCTTGGTCACAGCCCGGCTATCAATCGACCAACAGTACAGCTGGAAAATTTTCGAGGCAGCCTATGAAACATGACAGCACACATCCACCGGCCGAAATGCCTGCAAAGGGTTTTTCTCCCGGCTTCGCGGCACTGGGCCTGGAAGCGGCCCTCCTGACTACGCTCGATACGTTGGGCTATGAAGAGCCCACGCCGATCCAGCGGGAGGCGATCCCTCCGTTATTGGCGGGCCGCGATCTCTTGGGCCAAGCGGCAACCGGAACCGGCAAGACGGCAGCCTTCACGTTGCCGTTGCTCCAACGCATCGCCCATTCGTCGCGGCGTTGCCCCTCCGCCCTTGTCCTGGTACCGACGAGAGAGTTGGCTATACAGGTCGGCGAAGCCGTCACGCGCTATGGCAAAGAATTGAAAATCACCGTGCTCCCGGTCTATGGAGGCCAGGCGATGGGGTTGCAGCTCCAGGCGCTCAGGCGTGGTGTCGATGTCATCGTGGCGACGCCTGGGCGGGCGCTGGATCACATCCGACGAAAAACCTTGCAGCTCAAGACGATTCAGACGGTCGTGCTGGACGAGGCCGATGAGATGCTGGACATGGGATTTGCCGAGGATCTGGACGCCATTCTTGAGCAGACGCCCAAAGAGCGGCAGACGGCGTTGTTCTCCGCTACCATGCCCTCCAGGATCGCGGCTATTGCCAAGCGCCATCTCAAGGATCCGGTCGAGATCCGGATTGCCAAGGAGCCGCTGAAGGCCGGCGCCGCGCCGCGTGTCCATCAAACTGCTTACATCGTGGCTCGTCAGCATAAAGAAGCGGCATTGGCTCGTATTCTGGATGTGGAAGCGCCGAAGTCGGCCCTCGTATTTTGCCGCACGCGTATCGAAGTCGATGAGATCACCGCAATGCTGACGAGCCGTGGGCATCGGGCTGAAGCGATCCATGGCGGGATGAATCAGCCTCAGCGCGATCGCGTGATGAATTCGTTTCGAGCCGGGCAGACTGAACTCCTCGTGGCCACCGATGTGGCGGCGAGGGGTTTGGATATTCCATCCGTGTCACATGTCGTGAACTACGATCTCCCGACGTCGCCGGAAGGCTATGTCCATCGGATCGGGCGGACAGGAAGGGCCGGGCGTGAAGGGTCTGCGATCACCGTCATCGACCCGCGCGAGCAGCGGTTGCTGTGGAATATCGAGCAACTCACAAAAGCTAAGATTGTCGTGACGCAAGTGCCGACCGTTGCCGACCTTCGTGCGAAGCGGCTGGCACGAACCAAGCGCGAGATTGAAGAGGTACTCGCGGCCGGCGATCTGGATCTGTTTCGGGCCGTGGCCGCATCGCTCTCTGATCAAGGAGATCCCCTGGAGGTGGCGGCGGCAGCTATGAAACTTGTCTTTCGTATACAGGGTGGGGAGCGAAAGGAGCAGGATATTCCGGCAATGTCGTCCAGGCCGCCGGAGCTGCCATCGATGGCACGGCGTCCTATGGCAGATCCTCGAGGACGGGCCGGAGGCATGATGCCGAGAGAGGGACAGGGTAGACCGTTCAACGCGCCTGGTCGCGGCGGACGAACGGCGGGGATGGCCAAGGTGTATATCGGGGCAGGCCGAGAGGCAGGAATCCGTCCTGGCGACCTTGTCGGGGCGATTGCCAACGAGGCAGGACTCAATTCAAATGTGATCGGTGCGGTCGAAGTCATGGATCGCTTTTCCCTGGTAGAAGTGCCTGAAGTATTGGCCCGCGAGATCATTGAGACCCTCAGTCGGACCAGGATTAAAGGACAGAAGGTAGCAGTGAGGTTGTTTGTGGAACAGCCAAGAGGGGGAGGAAGGGCGTAGCCAAGCGTCCTTTTTGCTCGCAGAACGCGCACGGGCTTGTCTGTCTGGTTGGCCGGTTTTTCTGGTCTGTCTGGTTCTTCTGGATGAATTTCCAGTCCGATTAACCAGACAAACCAGATAGACGACATAGACCAGATGAACCAGCATTCGTTCGATGCGCGCAGTCAAGGACAACCTTGCTACGCCCTTAAAATAACGATATAGGGAATCGGAAGGCCCTCGCACGGGCTAGTGGTACGTCTCAGCGTGCCAGTGGGTGGGCGGGTGAGAGTGTTGCGCGCAGTGGAAGATCATCAGCCCCCATCCCTGAAGATATAATGAGCAAGCTTGGAGGGATTATCTGTAGCCTCGTTCGATGGCCGCAGTAGGACCCGTATAGGTGCGATTCCGGAGAGAGAAACGAGCAAGCGAGGAGACAGAATTTTACGAATGGCATTGCGGTTCGCCATGGTCGGTCTGATGCTGTTCATTTTTGCTCCCTGGTTGAGTCAGGCAGAGGAGATCCGCTTGAACAGCATCGGGGTACGAGGGGGACCTACCGGAGGCTCTCCCATCGGAGACCTTGAGACTCAATATTTCAAGGAGTATGACGTGATGGCGAACTGGTCGCTCCCATGGGAGTGGTATTCCAAGTCTGGATTGGGAGTCGGCACAAGACTGATGGGGAGTGTCGGTGCCTTGACGGCATCGGGGGATACCTCATTTATTAGCACCGTGGTCCCAGGGGTTGTGTTCGGAAAGAAAGACGGCTGGCTTTCGCTGGAAGTTGGAGGTGGCGGCGCGCTCCTCAGCCAACACCGCTTCGCACACCAGGGCGCGGGAGGCTCGTTCCAGCTTGTGTGGGACGTAGCGGTCAGAGCGAAAGTCTATCGGGGGATTGGCGTGGGCTATTGGTTCCATCACATATCCGATGCCGGTATGTATGGGCGCGATGCTCATGGAGCCGATTTTCATATGATCGAGGTCAGCTATCGGTTTTGATGGTGCCCGTAGGAAAGTCGCGCGAGACAGGCTGGATGGGGCGATCTGGTCTATCAGGTTTGTTTTGTTCATCTGGTTAGGTTCGTTCAACCAAAAAACCAGACAGACTAAACAAACCAGATAACGGTCTTCTTATGCCGGCGCGCCTTTCAGCATCTTGCTAGAGAATTTTCAGAGCACCCTCACCGGACGTACGAACTGGGGGATCGACCAGGCAACCCGTATTATGAGACAACATCAATGCGTGTGGAGAGTGTGTGCTCAGAATGAAGCCGAGTCCCTCGTTGTCGTGCCATGTCCATCCAACAGTGACCATTAACAAGAGGCGGCAGTGACCTTGTCTCCCTGGACGGCCAAGCTGCGCGAGTGGCAGGCTCGCGCCGTGTCCGGCGTCTTGACCCATACGCGTCCTGATTTTCTTGCGACGGCAACACCCGCAGCGGGGAAAACTCGTTTTGCGCTTCGAATTGCCCATCAATACCTGGCCGACCGAGTAGCCAGCCGTGTGCTGGTCATCTGTCCGACGAATCATTTACGTACGCAATGGGCGACCGCTGCCGGGCTGGTGGGGATTCAGCTGGATCCGGCGCTGACGAACGACCAGGCCATCGAAGCGCGCGACTACCATGGCGCGGTCGTGACCTATCAACAAGTCTGTCTCGCGCCGGCCGTGTTTCAGCGTGCCTGCCGGAGCCGGCCGACGCTGCTCATTTTCGATGAGCTGCACCATGCCGGTGAGGGAAAGGATTGGGGCAACGCGCTGCGGGACGCGTTCGACGAGGCGGTCTTTCGCCTAGCCTTATCGGGCACCCCCTTTCGTTCCGATAACAATCCGATTCCTTACGTGCGGTATGAGCAGGGCGAGAGCCAGGCTGATTTCACGTATGGATATGCCGAGGCGATTCGTGAGAGCGTCTGCCGTCCGATTCTCTTCCCGAGCTACGAGGGAGAACTGGCGTGGCTCTCGGAAGGTCGCGAACATCGGGCGACCTTCGAGGATGGACTCACCTTTGAACTACAGCGCGAGAGGCTCAAGACCGCGCTCTTGCAAGACAGCTGGTTGGGGCCTGTCATCACGGATGCCCATGCCGAGCTGCGCCGGCTCCGCAAGCAGGAACAGCCGGACGCCGGAGGACTCATCGTCGCGATGAATCAGGATCATGCAAGGCAGGTAGCGGAGCTGTTGAGCCGTATCACAGGAAGCCGCGCACATGTGGCCATATCGGATGATCCATCGGCATCAAAGACGATCGCCTCGTTCGCACAGCATAAGAACCAGCAGTGGCTTGTTGCCGTAAATATGGTGAGCGAAGGCGTCGATATTCCGAGGCTTCGTGTCGGCGTCTACGCGACCAATGTTCTGACCGAGATGTACTTCAGACAAGTCGTCGGGCGATTCGTCCGGATGCAGGAAGGGCTGCCGAAGCCGCAGCGGGCCTGGCTCTACCTGCCGAAGGACGCGACCCTCGTGCACTATGCCAAACGCATCAAGGCCGAACGCGATCATGTATTGGAAGAGATCATGCCTTCCATGCAGCGTACCCTGTTCGGTACGGCCGCGACTTCATTGAAAGAGTACGTTCCCTTGCATGGGGTGGCCAGGGTGGATGCCTTGATCGGAGGAGATGAGTTGGAATTATCCAGCGAGAGCAAGGATGTTGCGGAGCCGTCAGTGCCGCTCCATGACAAGAAGAATGAATTGCGGGACCAGCATCGAGCCCTTGTCGGCGCCGTGGCGCGAAAGGCCGGTATCGATCATCGCCGGCTCAATGCGGAACTCATCAAACGAACTGGCGGTAAGGTCGATCAGGCGACCGTTGCACAGTTGGTACGGCGAATCGCGCTGTTAGAAAAATGGAGAGACTCTGGTTTCGACGGCGGTTGAGCCTAGCTCCTGCGCGAGCGGCTAGAACAGCACGAAACGAAGCTCGAAGTTCGAAGTTCTAGGTTCAAAGTTCATGAAACTTCGAACTGTGAACCTCGAACTCTCCCTGTCCCGCGTGGCTATTTCCCTAATAATGTGTTCCTGCCCCCATACCTGGCAGGTCTTACTGTACGGGAGTTATGCGCAGTCCTCTAGGAGTCGGTGGTGCGGTCGGGGCGGGGGGGGGCGGAGGCGGCGGGGGGGGCGGAGATGTGGTGACGGTGAGCGTGATTGGCACGGTGACCGGGAAAGCTCCGATTGCATTGAGCGTGATGTCAGCATTATAGGTTCCAGCTGTTCTGGCGCCAGTTGTCGCAGTCGCCGTTACTATGCCATTGCCTGTGCCGGTGGCAGGACTCAGCGTCAACCAATCAATATTTTCACTGATGCTCCAAGTGAGTGAGCCTCCCCCGGTATTACTGATGTTCAGGGTTTGGGTCGCCGGGTTGCCGCCACCTTGCGTTGCAGCGAAGGAGAGACTTGTCGGACTCGCTCCAATAGCCGGTGGCACGGGAGCTGTTGCCACGGTGAATGTC
>JANOOS010000344.1:0-5590 GCA_031421455.1 Nitrospira sp. | reverse complement strand
CTGGTTAGTTTCATTCAACCAAACAAACAAGACAAACCAAATGAACCAAATGAACAAGTCCGGCTGGCGAACTTGTTCGCCTGCCGGACTAATTCAATGAGTTGATGGACAAAGACACTTCATTCGGCAGCAAGAGTGTCACGTTCGCCTGGTGTGTGGGGTCTGCCTGAATGAGGGCAAATAACGGCACCGGCTGTGGCACCTGGCTCGGTGGCAAGGCCAGCAGAACCGGAAAGTCGAGCAGCGGCGATACGGTTGTCAGACTGGCCAGGCGCAGACGAAAGGCCATCAGAATGTCGCGTAATCTACTGGTTTGATCCTCTTCGGGGAGCGATTGGTTCGTGACGATTCCCGCTTCCCAGAGCGGTCGGGTGATCGTGACAGGGAATGTAATGCCGAGCTCAAGGGCGGTGGGAGTCACATCGATCAAGATTCCGGCCTGAATCGCTGCTTCTCGGTCGCGAATGGCTTGGCGCACTACCGTTTCATCCAGCAACTCTTGCCCGCCGGCTGGCTCTAGCGCGAGCGGCACTTGAGCCTGGAGAGGTTCGCTCTGCTCGGAGAGAGTCACTGCAGACTCTTCGGCATCTGACGGAGCAGGAACCGCCAGGTCTGTGTGAGGCAAGGCCTTCACGATACCGTCGTAGATCGCTCGGGCTGAAGCGGACCATGCTTCATTAAATGGATGGCCTGTGAAGGCCGCATCGGAGGCTTTCTTCTCGTCGTAGGTCAGGGCTTTGGGTGATGGTGTGTTAGTCATGGTGCTAACATAAGCCCCTTTGACGGGATGTCAAGGACTGGTACGTTTAAATCTGACTCAGAATGTTTATTCTCCTTCGCCAAATACCCCGTAGCTTGCTACGGGGATGAAGGCGAGGAGAACCCTCCATAGCCTTGGCGAAGGAGGGTAATGGCTTCGGAGAATTTCGCAAGATACCCCGCAGCTTGCTGCGGGGAGCTTCATTCCGGCAGGGGTTTGCCCTGGCCCTCAATTCAAAAACTAGCACCACCAATCCTGCCAACCTGTTAAGCCCCATGCTATAGTCGCCCGCCATGGCGCGAATCGACTTTTATCGGGTGTTGGGGGTCTCGCGAGACGCGTCCGACGATGCGATCAAGAAGGCCTACCGGAAGCTGGTTTTTCAGCACCATCCTGACCGCAATCCCAATAGCGCTCAGGCCGAAGCCAAAATCCGTGAACTTAATGCAGCCTACGAGGTCGTCGGCGATCCGGAAAAGCGTCGGACCTATGATCGGCTCACTTGGGGAGATGAAACTGAGCGGGATGAAGCGGCCGATCCAGCCGTCATCCTCGACGAGATGGAGAAGAAGCTCTTCGATGAGGGGCGAAAAGAAATATTTGCGGTCTTGTTGAAGGACGTGAAGCGGATCAAAGCCGAACTCGCCGTGATTCGTGAGCGAACCGTGGCGGATCAAGGGTATGACACGTTTAAGGAAGAAATAATCAAGGAGCGAGCATCGGAGGTCATGGCGGAACTGGCCACGGCTGAGATGGAGGGACGCAAGCAGCGGCTTGTCGAAGTGGCAACAGAGATGCTGCTGTCCCAAGGCGTAGTCAAACGAGACGATAAGGGAGGAGTCAGATCGCTAGGGGGACAGCTTGAGGATGTATTCCACAAAGGGCGGATGAAGGGCTTTTCTGCCGCACTCGAATTGTTCTACGAAAGACGGTAAGGGGTGAAGGGTGAGGAGTGAGGAAATTAGGCGATTCCTTTTCGTCCATACCCCTTACCCTTTACCCCTCACCCCTAACTGGCCCGCGAGAGGCCCCGCCACCCACTTGCCTGCCTGCATGACGCCGACAATCCTGCTGCGGTCGCGCAGCAGGTCGATGTGGCGAAGTGGATTACCTTTGAATAACAGAAGATCCGCCAGTTTTCCTTTTTCGATCGTTCCTACCTGGTCCTGAATCCCGATCAAGCGTGCGGCAGCTGAAGTTGAGGCGAGGATCGCCTGCATCGGGCTCATCCCGAAGGCAACCATCCGCTCGAGTTCCTGGGCGTTCTCGCCGTGAAAGTTAAAGGGCGTCCCAGCATCAGTCCCCATCGCAATCTGGATGCCGTCCCGCAGAGCGTTCTTGAAGCTCACCCGATGGCGTTTCGTCATGGATTTGGCCTTGTCCAAGGCGCTTTCTGGAATGCCGCATCCGAGTCGGCAAGCGGCAGTGGTGGCTAGCGCGGAGAGTGTCGGCACCATGAAGACACCCTGCTGTTTCATCATGGCTGCCGCTTCTTCGTCCATGAGCGTCGCATGCTCGATCGAATGGACTCCTGCTCGTATGGCGTTTTTCATCCCTGACGATCCGTGGGCATGGGCGGCGACTTTCCTGCCGGCGCTCTGCGCTTCTTCCACGGCTGCCTGAAGCTCCTCCACAGTCATTTGCGCTTGGTCCGGCGAGGTGCCTGGCGTGAGGACGCCGCCTGACGCAATGACTTTAATGACGGCGGCCCCGGCGGCAATTTGTGCGCGTACAACGGAACGGACTTGCTCCGCTCCCTCCACCTCTTGACCGATAAACCGGGCGTGGCCGCCGATCATACAAATCGCCAGACCTGCCGCGACAATGCGAGGTCCGGGGACAAGCCCTGTGTCGATAGCCCGTTGCAGCGTAAAGATGGAGTGGTCGCGTGATCCCACGTCGCGCAGGGTGGTGAAGCCTGCCTCTAAGGATTTCCGCGCCGCCTGGCTCGATTTGAGCAATGTGAGCGTGGGCGTCTCTTGGGCGATCGCTCCGACGACGTCCGGCTCGCCCCCAAGACAGAGATGGACATGACAGTCGATCAAGCCTGGTAACAGCGTGAGGCCACGGCCATCGATTTTGTTTGTTCCACGCGGGAGGGGGATGTCTCGGTCAGATCCGACAGCGGCAATTGTGGCGCCGCGAATGACGACCGTGGCCCGTTCGATCGTCCGCCCGGTCCCGTCGATGACGCGCACTGAACGAATGGCAAGGGACTTTATCATGGTGTGGCCCCTCACATCGGTTGGTTTACCGTTGGGGCCTTCTCCTGAGGAACGGGCGCCGGCTGCATGTGATCGGCTAGCGTCAGGGCGAAGAACAAGTACGCAGACATGGCCAGAAAGGCAAAGACCCCGGCAGCGATCATCCAGAGTGACGGTTTGTTCTTCATGCGATCGAAGTCCTCGCTGTCAAGGTTTCTTACGGCCATAGACCCTAGCGGCAGCCCGGAGTGCGGTCCCTGGAGTGGAAAGCCAGCCGTCACGGATAAAGAGATCTTCCAGTGCCTTGAGCAAGGTCAAGACGTAAGCCTCGGTCGATGATTCACCCATCAAGCCGATGCGCCAGACCTTTCCCTTCAGTGGGCCGAGTCCGCCGCCGATTTCAATGCCATAGGTCGAGAGGAGGCTCGCCCGTATCTTCGCTTCAGGAATATGAGCAGGGACTGTGACACAGGTCAACATCGGCAGTCGATGCTCTATTGGAGGAAGGGGAGAAAGCCCGAGTTCGGTTAACCCAGCGGTCAAGGCGTCGCCGTTCAGTCGATGGCGAGTGAAGCGGGCCGGCAATCCTTCTTCTTCGACGAGCCGCAACGCTTCCCGCAGGGCATAGAGCATGGAGATTGGAGCCGTGTGGTGGTAGGCTCTGGAGCCTTCGGCCCAGTAGTCCGCGATCAAAGCCATATCCAAGTACCAACTCTGGCAGGGGGTGCGCCTAGCTCTAATGACGGCCATGGCGCGGTCGCTGAGGGTGAAGGGAGACAATCCTGGAGGACAGCTCAAACATTTTTGCGTGGCGCTATAGCAGACATCGATGCCCCAACGATCGATCTCGACCGGCGCCCCCCCCAGCGAGGTCACGGCATCGACGACGAAGAGCGTGTCATGGTTGCGGCAGAGGTTGGCGATCGGCTCAAGCGGCTGCCAGGCACCGGTCGAGGTTTCGGCATGCACGATGGCCACGGCTTTGACCGGACTGGATCGACGCAATGCCGCTTCAATGGCATCAGGCTCTATGATCTGCCCCCAGGGAGCTTCGACCAGGATGGCTTTCCCCCCGCAGCGCTCGACAATAGTGGCGAGGCGTGTGCCGAACAGGCCATTGACTCCAATGATCACCGCATCGCCCGGCTCAACGATATTCACAATCGAAGCTTCCATCCCGGCTGAGCCGGTGCCGGAAACGGCGATGGTGAAGCGGTTTTTAGTCTGAAAGACAACGCGCAACAGGGCTTGGATATCGTCCATGAGCGCAAGAAAGGCTGGGTCCAAGTGGCCGAGCAGTGGAGTAGAAAGGGCATGCAGGACTCGCGGATGCACCATGCTCGGCCCTGGGCCAAGAAGCAGCCGGCGTGGGGGGATGAAATTTTTAACTAGCATAGGCTCAGAATTTAGTTCATTTGGTCTGTCTTGTCTATCTGGTCTATCTGGTTCAACCAAACATACAAGACAGACCGGATAGACCAGATAGACCGGACAGACCAGAGAGTTCTCGTGTTTCACACGCCGGCCCTCCCGCTAGCTCCTCTAGAGGGCTTTCGAGCCTGAAAAATAGCATGTTATAGTTCGAACGATGATTGAATCAGCCGCTGAGCCTCTCACCGATCCTCCGCAGCCCAAATCTTGGTGGCGAGCTACCGATGTGCCACCGGTGATTGGCGTCTATTCCGGGCGGTTTTCGCCTACGGTCACGCTGTTGTCCGCGCTCTTCCTCTTAGTTGCTCTGGCGTCGGTCGTAGGACTGTCTGTATCGGCATCGAAACTGGATCGGATCGAGTCACCCGAGCAGGCGCTGAGTCTCATGGTCAGTCGGACCAGGGATGTGGAGGAGGGACTTAAGCGTGCGCCCCAGTGGGAACAGCTGTTCTTGGCCTGGACTTCCGGTGGCGATGAGGCTGAACGATCGAAGGAGATTGAATGGTATCAGGAACTGGCGGGGATCTCGGAAGACCCGTTGGTGCCCCTTCAGTTGGCGATTCTCCAAGCCGAGGCAGGCCATGTCTCGCAGGCGCTCCTCTCCGCGCATGAGTGGGCCGGGGCAGAAGATCCGCTTCCTCAGTTTGCCGATCTGGTGATGGCCGCCTATGGCGAAGGACCGGTTCAGGACGCGGACAAGTACGTCTTATGGCAGGCAGAGGTGGCGGAGTTGTTGCCGTCCGGTTGGTTTTACGATCGACTGGCTGAACGTTTGGCGCGACGCGCCGACGATGCCGCACTCCTGGCCAGAATTCAGGAACAGGGCGCGGTGCGCGTCGACCGCCAGTTTTCCCGGTCGAATCGCTTGACGCTTGTCGAACTCGGCGCGATGGCGGTCGGCACCGTGGTGTGCGGGCTGCTCTGGTTCAGACGGAATGAGCCGTCCAGTTTCATCCGACTGCATGAGCCTGGCGTGCCGCCGCCATGGCCAGGTGGGGTCGGCGCGTCGGTATTGCTGCGCGGTGGCGCGATCGGCGCTATGGTCACTGCTCTGTTTTTACTCTATGCGTCGCCCGATAATGTTTCGCTCCGGGCGTTGGCCATTCCGCTGACGAATGTGCCGCTACTCTTCTTGGCCCATCGATACCTCTTCCGGCCGTCCGGCATGACGTTCGATGCCGGCTTTGGGCTGGAA
>JANOOS010000343.1:0-12809 GCA_031421455.1 Nitrospira sp. | reverse complement strand
CCCTGTTCGAGAAAGAGTTCTTCGAGGCGGTGCAGAATGATGTTGCTGCGGGTCTTGGCGTAGATCTTCTTGAGAATTTCTACGGCCTGCTTGGTCTTGCCTTCCCGGATCAGGATTTCGCCGATGCCGACGTAGGCCGGTAAGAAGGTCCGGTCTTTCTTAATCGCGCCACGGAAGTAGCGCCGTGCCTTATCGGGGTGGCCTCGTTCCAGCAGTTGGCGTCCGACCTCGTACGTGCAGCCGGTGAGGAGCTGGATCTCGGCCTTGCGTTCCGGCTCAGGCAGGTTGGCCTTTAGGAGACGATGTTGGATTTCGAGCGCCTCGCTCCATTTTTCGAGCCTGATCAACAAATCGCGCTTGCGGATGAGCGCGGTGAGGTTATCCGGTTCGACCTTGAGCATCTTCTGCAGGGTCTGCAGGGCGTCCTCATAGCGCTTGGCGCTTTCCAAGTCGTTGGCCAATTCCAGCAGAATTTCGATGTTGCGCTCGTCGACACGATTCGCTCGTTGGTGGAGGCGGATCGCCTCAGCGTAGTTGTGTTCCACACGGTAAATGTTTCCAAGCCAGAGCAGCGAATCGACACGATTCGGGTCCATGGCCAACGCCCGTTCGAACAGGCCGATGGCTTCGACGGTGCGTTTTGACATGATGGCATGGGTGCCTTCACGATGAAGCGCATCGATTTTTTCTTTGCGCCGCAACAGCCGCGTGCTGCGCCAGTTGCCGATGACGTGGGCGGTTTGCCGCATGCCGACTGCCAAGGCCACGAGCACGGCGCCGACGGCCATGGAAAAGATGACGAGCGTGACAGGGCTCAATTCGAACTGGAGGGTGGGACTGGTCCGGACTGAGAGCATCCCAGGATTCAGTTCACGGAAATAGCTATAGAGAAAGATTCCGGCGCTGACGAGGAAGATGGTGGTGAGCAGTCGGAGCATCGGTCTAGGCCTTTGTTTTCGTCGGCGCCTTTTTCCGCTTCACGGGCTTTGGGGTTGCGACCGGTTGTGTGGCCGGCGGTTCGCCCGGGATGGCGATGCGTTTTGCGTCGGCCCACAACCGTTCGAGTGCGTAATGCTTCCGGACATCCTGCCTGAAAATATGGACGATGACATCGCCGAAGTCCATCAGGACCCACTGGGAGGACCGATTGCCTTCGACGCTCAGCGGCTTGTTGCCGGAGCGAGAGAGGATGTCGTCGATATGACCGGCAATGGCACTCGCTTGGCGATCCGAATCCGCAGAGCCTATCACCAAGTAGTCCGTAATAGAGGTCAGCGGCGCGACCTGAAGGACAACAGCATCGGTGGCCTTCTTATCGAGCATGGCCCTGACAATGGCGAGGGCCGTAGACCTAGCTGTTTGTGCGATTACGATCCTCTTGGTAGAGATGATGCTGGAGTATATAAGATTCCACTGAGGGCGGCAACAGATTTGGCACCGGATGCCCTTGGCGGATTTGCGAGCGAATGTCCGATGCGGAGACCGGGCTGGGTGGTAATTTGAGGCACGTTAGACCTTGTGTTCCGAGCGGCGCCTCGATTCGGGAAATCCGTCCTGCATCCAAATCCATCAGTGAGGGAACTGGAATCGGCGGAAGCAGTGGGACAGTTGAGAGGGAGCGAAACAGTAAGCCTGGCCGCGAGAGGACGACGAAGCGGCAGAGTTTCAGCAACGTCTGCGGTTCACGCCAGGAGGGAAAGTCCAGAAAGGCATCGAGCCCGATCAAGAAAAACAGTTGGGTGTGCGCTCCATAGGTCTGTTGCAGCAGGCGAATGGTATCGATGGAGTAGGATTTGCCTGGCCGGCTGATTTCCACATCCGAGATGGCGAACGTGGGGTCTGAGGAGATGGCCAGGCGAACCATTTCATAGCGGTCTTGAGCCGGCGCCAGACTTCCGTTCGGCTTGTGGGGAGGGTGGCTCGTGGGAACGAAGAGGATTTGGTCGAGCCCGAGGGCCTCGCGGGTCTGGCGCGCAATGGCCAGGTGCCCGTTGTGCACGGGGTTGAAACTGCCGCCCAATAGTCCAAGACGCATATCTTAAGAGCAAAATGATGAATGTTGAATTTTCAATGTTAAATGAATGAAAGTTTCCGTCATCGTTTCCGACGCTGCTCATTCAACATTAAACATTACGCATTCAACATTGTTATTCACAGAATGACCAGGTTGTCTCGATGTATCACTTCCTCATACTCCTGTGGACCGAGCTGTTGCTGGATCTCGGTCGTTTTGAGCCCTTTGATCCGTACCAAGGTGTCGGATGAGAAGTTCACAAGTCCCTTGGCGAGTTCTTTGCCGTCTTGGTCAAGGCAGCTGACGGCATCTCCCGTATCGAACGGACCAGTGACGGCCAGAATGCCTGAAGCCAACAGGCTCTTGCCACGTCGGACCAGTGCATCGACCGCTCCGGGGTCGAGCGTCACGGTTCCTCGCGGCCTGAGGGTGAAAGCGATCCAATGTTTGCGGCTGGTGAAGCGACGCTCCTTCGCGAGGAAGAGGCTGCCGCCAGGGCCACCGGCTAATACTTGCGGAAGGAGACCTGGCTTTTGCCCATTCAAGATCAAGGTGGCCACTCCGTATTCACTGACTTTCTTGGCAGCTCGGACTTTTGTGGCCATGCCCCCGGTTCCTTCGAACGTAGTGGAGACGCCGGCTCGTTCCTCGATCTCTTGTGTTATCTCAGGGATTAACGGGATCAGTGTGGCTGCGGGGTTCTTGCGCGGATCTTCGGTAAATAGGCCGTCGATATCGGACAGGATGACCAGCAGTTCCGCGTCCACCAGATGGGCCACCTCGGCAGCCAAGGTATCGTTATCTCCCACACGGATTTCATCCACGGCAACCGTATCGTTTTCGTTGATGATGGGGACCACGCCGAACCCGATCAGCGCACTCAGGGTGTGGCGTGCATTGAGAAACCGCCGCCGATCGGCGAGGTCCTGGTGGGTCAATAGAATCTGCGCGACCTTGATGTCGAGCCGCTCAAACGATTTTTCGTACGCCCACATGAGCCGGCTTTGCCCGACCGCCGCAGCGGCCTGCTTCACAGGGAGGCTCTTGGGGTATTCCTTCAATCCCAACTTCTTGATACCGGAGACGATTGCGCCGGAGGAAACGATCAGGATTTCACGTCCGCTCGACCGGAGGGCTGCGATTTCATCCGCGAGCCGATCGATCTGTTCCGGGCGTAGTCCTGTGTCTCGTGACGCGACGAGACTGCTCCCGACTTTGATGACGATGCGGGTGGTCCGTTTTAGGAGTTCGTCTCGCATGGTGTCGCTCGAAGCTGTGCCACCTGTTGCCCTACATAGGTGACGAGTTCCGTCAGTCCTTCTCTCGTGGCGGCAGAGATTGCGAGGCACATATATCGATGGCGTTTACAGTACTTCTGCAACTCTCGCAGGCGTACCCCGTCCCCCGCCACGTCGATTTTTGTCGCGACGACTGCGAAGGGGCGTGTGGTGATCGGCTCATCGTAGGCGGCTAATTCCTGACGCAGGATCTCGAAACTCTTGACTGGCTCCTCGGGGGACCACTCCGATACGTCGATCATGTGCAGCAAAAATGAGGTGCGTTCGATATGCCGAAGAAATTGGAATCCCAAACCCTTGCCTTCATGGGCGCCTTCGATAATCCCGGGAATGTCTGCGACGGCGAAGCTTCCTTTTTCTCCCCAACGAACGATTCCCAGATTCGGCGTCAGCGTGGTGAAGGGATAATCGGCAATTTTGGGTCGTGCGGCTGAGATAGCGGCGATGAGCGTCGATTTTCCGGCATTAGGAAAGCCCACAAGTCCGACATCGGCCAACAGCTTCAGCTCAAGCCTCAGCGACCGTTCTTCGCCTTCCGTGCCTGTTTCGAATTCTGTGGGCGTGCGATTGGTCGGCGTAGCGAAATGGCTATTCCCTCGTCCGCCACGGCCTCGGCGAGCTCCTACAAACCGCTGCCCGGGAGTGGTCAGATCGGCTAACATCTCATTGGTCTGATCGTCGAAGATGACGGTGCCGACTGGAAGGGCCACCACCACATCCTCTCCGGTTCTTCCGGAACAGTTGGCGGCGCCGCCTTGGCGGCCGACCTCTGCCTCGTAGTGTTTTTGATACCGGAGGTCGAGGAGCGTGGTCATGCGAGGCGAGGCTTCAAACACGACATCGCCGCCGTGGCCGCCATCGCCACCGTCAGGACCGCCACGCGGGACGAATTTTTCACGCCGAAAACTGCATGAACCATCGCCGCCGCTGCCGGCTTTGATTTGGATACGGACTTCATCGACAAACATCGGCGCACCGTTTCAGCGTAAGGATCCAATAGACATGACATACGAGAAACATCCCGTTGCACCCCTACACATGCCGGGAGTCCTCGTGGTAACGACCCTGTGACGAGAAAAGAAGAAAAGAATGTATTATGGAATCGCGGGCGCGGCGTAGACGCTGATCTTCTGCCGTCCGCGACCGCGTTCGAATTTCACGATCCCTGTGATGCGGGCGAAGAGGGTGTGGTCTTTGCCGAGGCCCACGTTGAATCCGGGGAAGAACTTTGTCCCGCGCTGACGGATCAGAATCGATCCGGCCTTCACGGTCTCTCCACCGTAGGCCTTGACCCCAAGATATTGGGGATTGCTATCGCGTCCATTTCTAGTTGATCCGCCGCCTTTATTTGTTGCCATGGCTGGTCCTCGTTAGGCCGTTTCAATACCGGTAATACGCAATTTGGTAAAGCCCTGGCGATGGCCATTGGTCCGCCGATAGTTTTTGCGCCGTTGCTTCTTGAAGATGGTGATGGAACGGGTCCGGCCCTGGTTAATGATTTCGGCTTTGACGGTGGCCCCTTTGACCAACGGCTGTCCGATCTCTAGACCTTTGTCGCCGTGTACCAGCCGAACCTGGCCGAGTTCGATCGTTCCCCCGACCTCGCCGGGGAGGGACTCTACAAGGACTAATGAGCCGGTTTCAACCCGGTACTGCTTGCCGCCTGTCTCAATAATTGCGTACATAAGCCCCTATCTCCGTTACAGAAGATGAGTTTGTAACATAGGGATTTGAAGCCTGTCAAGATAAAGGCCGCGCGTCCCTCGATTTGTCCTTGATGAAGCCTGTCGGCGAGCCTTGCCCCTTCCTTCGGGTTACCCTATTCGTTGGCTATCCCGCACTGGATTCTGGGCGTATGCTGTTTTTCTCATGTCGAACTATTTCATGGATTGGAGATCATGATGGCCGATTTACGGAAGCCTCACTCCAGCAAGCTAAAGGGCA
This sequence comes from Nitrospira sp., assembly GCA_031421455.1. Taxonomy (GTDB): domain Bacteria; phylum Nitrospirota; class Nitrospiria; order Nitrospirales; family Nitrospiraceae; genus Palsa-1315. The sequence goes on along the minus strand of JANOOS010000343.1, from coordinate 7,553 downwards.
TTCAATTTGTGCTCCGTCCCTATCGTCGTATACCAACCAGGCACGCACTCCATTACCTCAGTACAGAGTATGTGGGGAAGGGCCTCGTGACCAACCTGTCTCGATCCGGGATACGCATTCAAGGCGAACATGCAGTCGAGCCAGGCCTTAGTCTAGCGTTGCGCCTCACACTTTCAGCCGATGGTCCGACCATAGAAGTTGAACGAGCAACGGTTCGGTGGGTGGATGGGTATGATTTCGGCATGGAGTTCGATCACCTCAGTCCATTAGCTGCAGCGCACATCACCAAGGTCGTGAGCCTGAAGATTCGCGCCCCTCGGATAGCCTCCTGACCGATACTCCTTCGCCTCGCTTGCCTGTGGGCCTTGCCAGGGCCATTTGCTTGACGCTTCTTCCAACCCGCTGCTATATTCCGATTCCATCGTTCGATCATTTACAGGCCTGTCGTCGTTGTCTATGCTTGAGCCACAAGGGAAAATTTGGATGGATGGGTCGTTCGTCAATTGGGCGGACGCGCATGTCCACGTGATGTCCCATTCGCTGCATTATGGACTGGGCGCATTCGAGGGGCTTCGCTGCTACAAGGGAAAGTCCGGTTCTGCGATTTTTCGGCTGCAGGAACATGTCGATCGGCTGTTCGATTCCGCCCATATCGGCATGATGCAGATACCTTTCGACAAGAAGCAGGTCGCCGCGGCTATCGTGGAGACCGTCAGGGCCAACAAGCTGGAGGCCTGCTATATTCGCCCGCTCGTTTATATCGGGCACGGAGCGATGGGAGTCTATCCCGGCGACAATCCAATCAAGCTAGCCATCGCCGCCTGGACCTGGGGCGCCTACCTCGGGGACGATGCGATTGCGAATGGGATGCGGGCCCGTGTGTCGTCATTTACCCGTCATCACGTCAACGTCTCGATGACGAGGGGGAAAATTTCCGGCTACTACGTGAACTCGATTCTTGCGAAGCGGGAAGCGAAAGCGGACGGATACGATGAAGCCATTCTTCTCGATACCGAAGGGTATGTGTCCGAGGGGACGGGAGAAAATATCTTCATTGTGCGTAAAGGGCAGATCAAGACCACGCCGCTCACCTCGATCCTCGACGGCATCACCAGAAGCTCTGTCATCGAATTGGCACGGGAGCGGCGTATCTCTGTGGTGGAGGAGCGCTTCACCCGCGATGACATGTATATTGCCGATGAAGTATTCGTGACCGGGACCGCTGCGGAGCTGACGCCGGTGCGGGAGATCGACAATCGTCGTATTGGAACCGGCACACCAGGTCCGATTACGCAAGCTTTGCAGAAGGCCTACTTTTCCATCGTGCGTGGGGAGGATCCTTCCCACGAGGCGTGGCTCACTCGTATTTAGTAAGACGCTGAGTCTCGGTTAGCTCTTACCTTCTCACTCCCTATCGGCATTCTTGGCAACTGTGAAGGACATCTCGTTGTTCGGGCGAGACTCGCGAGCCTTGTCCGAACAACGAGACGGACGACGGTTCGAGGTCCGAAGTTCGAGGTTTTCGGAACTTCGAACCCAGAACTTCGAACTTCGGTTCGCGCCTGTCGCGCGCGCTCTTCTAGTGTTTGCCGGAGGAAGCGTCGTCTGGCTTCTGAGGCTCAGCCGCTGGAGCTGCTGGTGCCGTGGGCGGTGTTTGAGTGGCGGGCTGAGAAGTCTCTTTCTTATTGAGATCGATGACCGTGGAAGAAAACGCTCGTTCTTTAGCGAGAATAGCAAGGCCGAGCGAAGTCAGCATGAAGACGGCTGCGACGGCGACCGTGAATTTGCTCAGAAAGTTGGCGGGGCCGCGGCTACCGAAGACGGTTTGGCTGGAGCCACCGAAAGATGCCCCGATCTCGGCGCCCTTCCCTGATTGCAAGAGGATTGCGCCGACCATGAGGAAACAGACCATGACGTGAATGATGATGAGGAAGATATACATGGCACTCCGATCAGTTAGGCCCGCGGTATCTGAGCAAGATTGATGATTGTAGCAAACGAGTGGGGATTGAGACAAGCCCCACCGACTAAAGCCCCGTCGATCGCATCTGAGACGAGAAGTGACTCAATGTTTTGGGGTGTGACGCTGCCGCCGTATAGGATTCTGATGGCCGAGGCTGTGTGGCTATCCCAGCCGGTCTCAATGAATAAGCGGATCGAACGATGCGCGGTCACGGCCTGCTTCGTAGTGGCAGCTCGCCCCGTGCCGATGGCCCAGACCGGTTCGTAGGCGATTGTCACGGTCGCCAGATCTTGTGCGCTCAACCCTGCCAGGCCGCTCTTCAGTTGAGCGGTGACGACCGATTCCGTTCGGTTCGTCTCACGTTCCGTCAGCGATTCTCCCACACACAAGATCGGAGTGAGTCCGTGTTTCAAGGCTGCTCGGACCTTCTTCTGAATATTCTCATCTCGTTCGCCGAAGAGCGTGCGACGTTCAGAGTGGCCGACGATCACATACCGGCAACCCAGTTCGCGTAACATCGAAGCGGACACTTCCCCGGTGAAGGCCCCCTGTTCCTCCCAATGGACATCCTGCGCGCCGAGGTTGATCCAGGAGGAAGGGCCTAAGGCGCTGTAGGCCGTTTCGAGGGCCGTAAAGGGCGGTGCAATGACCACGTCGGCCTGAGGCGATGCGGATACTCGCTCGCGGAGGTCGCGAATGAAGGCTGCGGCCTCCGAGGCCGTCTTGTTCATCTTCCAGTTACCGACGATGAGGGGTTTGCGCAAGGTATCTCGATGTCCGAAGGTGGTAGAGGATATGCGTCAACGGCAAGGCGATTCCTAGACTCGATCCGGGAGGGCGGTCAAGCCCGGGAGTTGTTTGCCTTCCAGCAATTCCAGCGCGGCGCCGCCGCCGGTCGAGATAAACGACATATTTTCCGACTCGCCGGCTCGATGCACAGCCAGCGCTGTTTCACCTCCGCCGACGATCGTCAAGGCGTAGGCATCCGCAACTGCATGAGCCATCGCGAGCGTCCCCCGCGCGTAGGCATCGATTTCGAATACGCCCATCGGGCCGTTCCACAGAATGGTCTTGGCGTTTTGGACTGCCAGGTTGAACAGTTTCACTGAGGCGGGGCCGATGTCGAGGGCGTACCACTCTTTGGGAATTTCCTGGACCGGAACGATCTTCGATTCCGCCCCAGGCTCGCGGCTGGCCGCGACGACACAATCGACCGGCAGGTAGAATTTCACGCCACGGGAAAGGGCATGGTCCTCAATGCCTTTCGCAAAATCCAACATGTCGTTTTCGACCAGGGAGTTGCCGATTTCCAACCCCTTCGCCTTTAAGAAGGTAAAGGCCATGCCGCCACCGATAATGACTTTGTCGACGCGCTTGCCCAAATTCTCGATGACGCCGATCTTCCCGGACACTTTTGCCCCGCCGAGAATGGCGACAAAGGGCCGAACGGGGTTTTCGACTGCGCCCTCGAGATATTCGATCTCTTTCTTGAGGAGGAAGCCGGCGGCTGAGGCGGGAATGAATTTGGTGATGCCGACGGTGGAGGCATGAGCCCGGTGTGCAGCGCCGAATGCGTCGTTGATATAGACATCGCCGAGAGCTGCCAACGCTTTCGAAAAATCGTCGTCGTTTTTCTCTTCCCCTTTATGGAATCGGAGGTTTTCAAGGAGCAAGACGTCTCCCGGCTTCATCTGTGCGACAAGCTTTTCCACCGCCGGGCCGATGCAATCCGGTGCAAACAGAATCTCCTTGCCCATGAGCCGTCCCAGGCGTTTAGCCACCGGGGCTAGACTGTACTTGGGGTCAAATTTCCCGTTCGGTCGGCCAAGGTGCGAACAGAGGATCACCTTGGCTCCGTCGTCGACGACTCGATTGATGGTCGGCAGGGTCGATCGAATGCGGGTGTCGTCGGTGATTTGGTGTGAATCGTCCAATGGGACGTTGAAGTCGGCTCGGATGATGACGCGCTTGTCTCGGAGCACGACATCGTCGATCGTTTGTTTGCGGAGATTCATTGCGGCTCCGTCCGGTCGGTTATTCCTGGAATGGGAGTCAGTGTGGAACAGAATCGGGCTGAGGCGGGATCACCTCAGCGGTCCCTTAGCGCCCTTTCGCTCCTGCTGCGATCACCTTGATGAGGTCTCGGACCCGGCATGAATAGCCCCATTCGTTGTCGTACCAGGCCGTCACCTTGACCATCCGCTTATCGATGGCCATTGTGAGCGGGGCATCGAATGTGGCCGAATGAGAGTCGCCTTTTTGATCGATTGAGACGATCGGATCTTCAGAATAGAATAGGATGTTTTTCATCGGGCCATTCGCCGCTTTCTTGAAGGCAGCATTGACGGAGGCGACGTCACAATCCTTTTCGGTTTCGACGGTCAGATCCACCAGCGAGACATTCGGAGTGGGAACGCGGATGGCGAGGCCGTCGATCTTGCCCTTGAGTTGCGGCAGTACCAGGTGCAGCGCCTTTGCCGCGCCGGTACTGGTTGGGATCATCGACATGCCTGCCGCGCGCCCGCGCCGCAAGTCTTTGTGCGGCAGATCGAGCAACTGCTGGTCGTTGGTATAGGAATGGATCGTGGTCATGACGCCGTGCTTGATGCCGAAATTATCCAACAGCACTTTTGCGACGGGAGCGAGACAATTGGTCGTGCAAGAGGCGTTGGAGATGATGTGGTGTGTTTTCGGGTCGTAGTCCGCGTCGTTGACACCCAGTACGATGGTGACGTCTGGGTCCTTCGCCGGCGCAGAAATAATGACGTGCTTGGCTCCGGCGGCAATGTGCTTTCCCGCGCCTTCACGATCGGTAAAGCGTCCGGTCGATTCGATGACGATGTCGACCTCCAGTTCCTTCCAGGGAAGCTCTTTGGGATCCTTGATCGCGAGCACCTTAATGGGCTTGCCGTCGATGAGGATCTGATCGCCTTTGGCCTCGACGTTCCCCTGTAACGTTCCGTGTACCGAGTCATACTTCAAGAGATAGGCGAGTGTCTTGGCATCCGTAAGGTCGTTCACTGCGACAAAGTGGAGGTCGGGATCGCCGAGCGATGCCCGCAGGACATTTCGTCCGATCCGTCCAAATCCATTAATGCCGATCCGAATAGCCATGACGAGTAGTTCCTCAAGAAGAATATGGACCGGTTGAATCCACCGGTCAGAATGACGCCGATAGTATCGGCGCTCCTGGGTCTTGTCAAGCCATTCCAACCTGGTAACTCTGCGTCGGATCACAGAAGTTTCCCTGTCACTTGAACTGGATGCCGGAAGATTTTGTACGAGGTGCTCGGACCTGTGCCTTGCGTCTCTGTCGCTGGGTCGTTAGAGTTCGCCGATTAGATCGTGTGACAGTTTCCCGTGAGGCAGCGGTGAATCTCTTCAGACAGACCACGCAGGTGTTGGAGTGGCCGAGACTGCTCGATACCCTTGCCGGGCACGCCAGATCGACAATGGGGGCGGCGCGCTGTCGTACTCTCGAATTGGCGACCAGCCTTCACGACTCACGGCAGCGGCAACAGGAAACGACGGAGATGGGACAGCTGCAAGCTTCCGGTGAGGCGCTGCCGGTCTTGGCATTTCCGGACATTCAGGATCCACTTGTTCGGGCGAAAAAAGGGGCGGTGTTGGAGGTCCAAGAACTTCGGGATTGCGCGCTGGTGCTGGAGTTGCTTGAAGAGAGCGGACGTTTCGTGGGACGGCATCAACAGGACGCTCCCGCGTTGGCATCCGTCGCATATCCACTGCAATCGGTCGGAGAGCTGCGGCCTGTGAAAGCTGCGCTGGATGCGGCGATCCATCCGGACGGCTCGATCAAGGAGTCGGCAACACCGGAATTGCGGCGCCTGACTCATCAGGCTCATGGGCTCAAACAGCAGATGCGCGATCAAGTAAATCAGATGCTCCACTCGCGTCGCTATGAGGAAATTTTACAAGAACAGTACTTCGCCCAGCGAGAAGGCCGGTATGTCATCCCGGTGAAAGCCGACATGCGCGGAAGAGTTCCGGGGATCGTTCATGACGTGTCAGCCAGCGGCGCGACAGTGTTTATCGAACCGCGTGAGCTGGTCGAACTGAACAATTCCATCAAAGTGGCGGATCTGGAGATCGAACGGGAAGTGCGGCGCATCCTCCGTGAGTTGTCTGCTCTCATTGCCGAACAGTCCGAGGTCGTTCTGGCGGGGCTTGAAGCGCTGGCAGTGCTTGACGGTATTTCGGCGCGGGCATCGTTTGGCCGTCAATTAAAGGCGCATCCAGTCGATCTCAACGCAGATGGGCGCGTGAGACTATTGCAGGCCAGGCATCCCTTGCTTGTGTTGTCAAAAGAACAAGTGGTTGCCAACGATATTCTCCTGGATGAATCGATTCATGTGCTCGTCATTTCCGGTCCCAATACGGGCGGGAAGACCGTGACCCTCAAGATCGTCGGGCTCTTTGCTTTGATGGTCCGGGCCGGATTGCATTTGCCCTGCGACGCGGAGTCCGAAATGGCGATCTTTCCCGACGTCTATGCCGACATCGGGGACGCCCAAGACCTGGCCCGCGATCTGTCCAGCTTTTCTGCGCACATGACCCAGATGATTCAGTTGCTCGATGAAGCGAACCGTCAGCGCAGCAGCGACATGAAAGCCGTCCCGCGGCAATGGTTGGTCCTCCTCGATGAACCGGTGACCTCGACCGATCCGGCAGAAGGAGCGGCCCTGGCCGAAGCCTTGCTCTGCCGGCTGGCCACGCTAGGGATGAAAGTCGTCGCGACCACGCACTATGGATCGCTGAAGGCCTTGGCTCATACGATGCCAGGCTTTGCAAATGCCGCAGTCGAATTCGACGTAGCGACACTCTCGCCGACCTATCGGCTCTTTATGGGAGTGCCTGGTGGATCGTCTGCACTTGAGATTGCCGGTCGATTGGGGATGGACCGGGCCTTGATCGATGAGGCGAGACAGAAGCTCCATAAAGACGACCGAGTCATGGAAACAATGCTGCAAGACTTGCAAGCTACGCAGCGGAAATTGGCCGACGATCTGGCCCGGGCTGTCGAAGCCAGAGGTGAAGCGGAACAGGCCGAGCAACGCGCGAAGGCACAGTTAGCTCACCTGGAAGAGACCGAACGGGAAGCGCAAAAGGGTCTCAAGCGAAAACTCAGTGAACAGTTCAGTCGCGCGCGGGCAGAAGTGCAAGCTACGGTAGATACCGTCAAGGGCGAGCAGAAATTGATCAAAGCTAAGGCGGCGAAGCAACGATTGTTCGAGCTTGAGGCACAGACGAGAGCGGAGTTGGCCCCGACTGACACGCCGATTCCGCTTGAGCAGTTGGGGGTGGGGGATCAGGTTGAGATTAGTGGGCTAGGCATGATTGGCATACTCCTCGAAACGCCACAAGGGAAGAAACGCGTGAGGGTGAAGGTGGGGGCGGGGGAAGTGTTGGCCACGGTGGCGAATCTCGCCGGCCTTGCACGAGGGCAGGTAGTATCGCCACCAGCAGCATCGAATGCTCGCCGGATCTCGGCAGGTGGCGGACTGGGCCTCGATGAACAGACGGTCGTGGATGTGCGAGGGAAGGCGGCGGACGAGGCGTTGGATGACGTGGT
>JANOOS010000342.1:0-2659 GCA_031421455.1 Nitrospira sp. | reverse complement strand
CTGGCTGTGGCCAAGGCAGCGGCGGCGGAAACAGGCCAGCCGCTCTATCGATATCTTGGCGGGACGAATGCGCGAGTGCTGCCGGTGCCGCTCATGAACATCATCAACGGCGGAGCCCATGCCGACAATCGGTTGGACCTGCAAGAATTCATGATCATGCCGGTGGGGGCGGCCAGTTTCAGCGAGGCATTCCGGATGGCGACGGAGGTGTTTCATACGCTCAAGTCGTTGTTGAAGAAAAAAGGGCTGAACACGGCGGTCGGTGACGAAGGCGGGTTTGCGCCGGACCTCCAATCGAACGAAGAGGCGCTCAGCCTGATCATGCAGGCGATCGAGACTGCCGGCTACAAACCGGGGCGAGATATTGCCCTTGCATTGGACTGTGCGGCCAGCGAACTCTATGAAAAGGGCCGGTATCACCTTGAAGCGGAAAAGAACCCTGAGCGCTCCTCTGAGGAGATGATCAGTTACTATGGGAAGCTCGTGGATCGCTATCCGATTCTCTCCATCGAAGATGGGTTGAGCGAATTGGATTGGAAGGGCTGGAAGATGATGACGGAGAAGCTGGGCAAGCGGGTTCAATTGGTCGGAGACGATATCTTTGTAACCAATGTGGAGATTTTCGCCAAGGGGATCAAGGAAGGGATCGCCAACTCCATTCTGATCAAGCTCAACCAGATTGGCACGTTGACGGAGACGCTGGAGGCGATTGAGCTGGCGAAACGGTCAGGCTATACGGCGATCATTTCGCATCGATCGGGTGAAACGGAGGATACGACGATTGCGGACGTGGCAGTCGCCACGAACAGCGGGCTCATCAAGACCGGGTCGCTGTCCCGAACGGATCGCGTGGCCAAATACAATCAGTTGCTTCGGATCGAAGAAGAACTGGGTTCGAACGCAGTCTATCGGGGCCGTGAGGCAGTGCCGGGGCGATCCTGATATATGAGTAACCGACGATGATCATTAAGCGGAATCGGGGACGGCAGTGGCTTGATTGGCAGCGTCGCTTGGTGACAAGCGCGCACTATATCGGAGCCGCCGTGTGCCTGTTGTTGTTGGTTGTCTTGGTCTTTGGTGACATGGGTCTCCTGCGCTACATCTCCATGCGTGAGCATGCCCAACAGCTGGACCTTGATCTTCAAGAGCTGCAACGGATGACCCACGGGCTTCGGGTAGATGTCGATCGCTTGGAACACGATCCTGCGAAAATCGAACGGTTGGCGCGAGAACAGCTCGGCTACGTACGCAAAGGTGAAACCGTGTATCAATTAGTTCCGTCACCATCACAGGAGCGGCCACGCCCGTAGCCCCATGAAGTTTGGCACAGTCGCAATCATTGGACGTCCGAACGTCGGCAAGTCGACCTTGCTCAATCGATTGCTTGAGCAGAAGATCGCGATTGTCTCGGACAAGCCGCAAACGACGAGAACGAGAATTCTGGGGGTCTTGCATGCGCCGGGCGCGCAGATTGCCTTGCTCGATACGCCGGGGCTGCACAAGCCGCAACATCTGCTCAATCGTCGCATGGTCCGCACCACGGTCGATGTGCTGGAAGAGGCGGATATCTTGTACGTGTTGATGGACACGACGAGTTCCCCTGGCCCCGGCGACCTCTTGGTCATCGATCATGTGAAAGGGGCGATCAGGAAGCGTCCGCGTCCGGTCATCTTGGTATTGAATAAGGTGGATCTGGTCAATAAGCTCAAGTTGCTGCCGGTGATGGAGACCTATGCCAGGCTATTTGCGTGGACGGATGTGGTGCCGGTATCGGCTGAAACCGGCGATAATGTCGATCGATTGTTGTCTGTGACAGTGGCGCACCTTCCGGAAGGAGATGCGGCCTATGATGCAGATACCGTCACCGATCAATCTATGCGGACCTTGGCGGCAGAAATGATTCGCGAGAAGATTTTGCTCCAGACCTATGAAGAGGTGCCCTACTCGGTAGCCGTGGAAATCGACGAATTTATCGAGGAGGGGAAGTTGGCCCGCATCAGCGCAACGGTGCTGGTCGAGCGGGAGTCTCATAAGGCGATTGTGATCGGAAAGCACGGAGAGCGGCTCAAGCAGGTCGGGACCGATGCGCGGCGTGACATGGAGCAGATCTTCGGGATGAAAGTGTTTCTGCAGTTATGGGTGAAAGTGCGGGAGGCATGGCGAGAAGATGAGCATGCTCTCACGGAATTAGGGTATTAGACAGTCATCAAGTTTATAAAGTCATAAAGTCATCATGTCTCGATCTAAGACTTGATGACTTGACGACTTTCCGACTTTTTGACATTCAGACTTTTAGACCGGATGTGATAATGCAGCCGACTGAACGTATGACAGAAACGAATCCAGGGGATCCGCGCCCTCGTCCAGGGGATAAAGATCTCCTCCGCGACGCGCTGCGTGATCAGGCCGATCGAGGCCGGACCAAATTCGACATCGTGCTGTTGTCGGTGCAACGGCTGTTGCACCGGGGTGCAATCACCAATCTTGCGAAGATGCTGGGCCGGATGCATCAGGCCGACGTGGCGCAAGTGATCATGCATCTGTCGTCCCCCAAAGAAAAGCGGGAAGTCTTCGAACTGGTGCGAGGCGAGGCCAAGCGCGGCCAAGTGTTGAGCGAGCTCGATAGCGATAGTATCAATCAGGTGCTGGCGGACCTGCT
>JANOOS010000341.1:0-3036 GCA_031421455.1 Nitrospira sp. | reverse complement strand
TATCTGCCGGAGATTGTCTTTGCCGAGGATGTCAGCGGGCCGAGAGGCGATCGTGTATTGAAGTTATTGGACGACATCCATGTCAATACGGAGGCCGAGGGCGGGTCATCCGAAGAGCAGGCGAGTTCGTAGCAGCAGGGGCATGATGATGGATCTCGCACAGAGTTGCATCGCCGTCGACGGCGTACTGACAATAAAGAAAGAGTCCGGGTGGACCTCCCACGACGTCGTAGCGAAAATTCGACATCTTCTGGGCGGAGTCAAGGTCGGTCATGCCGGCACGCTCGATCCTGCCGCGACGGGGGTCTTGCCTCTGCTGATCGGGCGGGGAACCCGCATTGCTGAATATCTTGTTGAGTGGGATAAAGAGTATCGCGCCGTACTGCGCCTCGGCGAAACGACGGATACGCAGGACGCGACGGGAACAGTCTTGGCGCGCTGTACGACGGACTCCGTGACGCCGGAGGCGATCCATGCGGCGGTCGATCGATTCCGCGGGCCGATCGAGCAAATGCCTCCGATGTATTCGGCGGTGAAGGTCGGGGGCGTGCCTCTGTATAAGTCCGCTCGGGCGGGTAAAACGATTCCGCGGGACGCGCGAACGATCGTCATCCATGCCCTTGAGGTGGAGGAGATTCAGGGGCGGGATGTCACCTTGCGCATTGTCTGTTCAAAGGGAACCTATGTGCGGACGCTCTGTTCCGACATTGGAGAAGCGTTGGGTGTCGGCGGCCACATGTTGGCATTGGAGCGAAGGCGGGTGGGTCCCTTGACGATTGATCAAGCGTTGACGGTTGATCAGGTGGTGACCCGTCATGCTCTCGGTCGGTTGGGAGATGATCTGTTATCGCTGGATCGTGCGTTGGATCAATTGGGGATTGCTGTAGTGGATGAACAGACCGCCGATCATGTGCGACACGGGGCTCCGGTGCCTGCGGACAAGATCCTTCGTTGGGAGGGAGCAGCCGATGTCAAGCTCAGGTCACAGGCACCGGTTCGTATTCACGATACAGAGGGGTGCCTAGTGGCGATCGGGAAGTGTCCGGACAATTCGGGAGATGTGCTCAAAATTCAGAAGGTGTTGATCGATCAAGACGTATGAGACTTTGTTGCGGATGAAGGAAAGGAAGAGGAAGGAAGAAGCCCATGGCATTACTCAAGGAAGCAAAGACCGAGTTGATCAAGCAGTACCGGCAGCATGAGACGGATTCCGGCTCGCCGGAAGTCCAGATCGCGGTGCTGACCAACCGGATCACGTATTTGACGGAGCATTTCAAGCTCCACAAGAAGGATCATCACTCGCGGCGTGGCCTGCTGCTCTTAGTCGGGCGGCGGCGGCGTTTACTTGATTATCTTCGTGGCGTCAGCGATGCACGCTATCGTGCAGTGATCGAGCGATTGGGCATCAGAAAGTAGGATCCCATCTCGCTGTTGCGCCAGGGGGCACAGCAGCAGGCAGTAGTCAGTCGCACAGGTGAACACTGAGATGCGCTCTGCCAGTGCAATGTTCGATGGTCAATGATGAATGTTCAATGCGAGAATTGCGTCAAATTCATCATTAAACATTCACCATTGACCATTCGATTAGAGCGCATCTCTGTGGGCATCTGTGGGGCCTAACCAGAGGAGACTCAGATGGTACACACAGTCGAAATAGAGGTTGCCGGGCGAATTCTTCGGCTCGAGACCGGTCGTGTGGCACGACAAGCAGACGGTTCGATTTGGGCTTCATACGGCGACACCGTCGTGCTGGCGACGGCCGTTGCATCGCAGGTTGCCAAGCCGGGCATCGATTTTCTTCCTCTCACGGTCGATTATCAGGAAAAATCCTTTGCAGCCGGGAAAATTCCTGGCGGGTATTTCAAGCGGGAAGCGCGTCCATCGGAAAAAGCTGTGCTGACCAGCCGGCAGATCGACCGGGGGCTCCGCCCGCTCTTTCCTGAAGGCTATTACTTCGAAACTCAGGTCATTGCCTCAGTCCTCTCGGCCGACCAGACCGGTTCGTCCGACATCCTCGGCATTATCGCCTCCTCTGCTGCCCTGACCGTCTCGAATATTCCCTTCGACAATCCTATCGCAGGTGTGAGGATCGGTCGACTGGATGGCAAGTTCGTTGTGAATCCGGATCTTGAAACAGTAGCGAAGAGCGAGTTGCAACTCGTGGTGGCTGGGACGGCCGATGCGGTTATGATGGTCGAAGCAGGGGCGAACGAACTGTCCGAAGCCATCATGCTCGAGGCAATCGAACTGGCCCATGCCGAGATCAAGAAAATTGTGGCCAAGATTCGCGAACTGCAAGCCGCGGCCGGCAAACCCAAGCGAAAGGTGGCGAAGGAGCAGATTGATTCGACGCTCGCCGCCCAAGTGAAGGCGCTGGTGGCGCAAGGGATCCGTGAAGCCATCATGATCCCGAACAAAGCGGCCAGGCAGGAGCGGTTGGATGAGGTCAAAAATGACGCCGTCCAGAAACTCAAGAGTGCGGACGATCCGAATCGGGAGCGGCACGTCAAGCTGGTGTTCCACGAGTTGGAATATACGGAAGTACGGAACATGATTCTGGAGAAGGGATCGCGGGCGGATGGACGTGGACCGGCCGATATTCGTCCGATTACCTGTGAAGTCAGCGCGCTGCCACGGACACACGGTTCTGCGATTTTCACCAGGGGCGAGACTCAAAGTTTGGCCGTGGTTACGTTAGGGACCACGGACGACGAGCAGCGGATCGATGCGTTGGAAGGGGAGTACATGAGGACGTTCATGCTCCATTACAATTTTCCGCCGTTCAGCGTCGGCGAGGCGCGGCCGCTTCGCTCACCGGGACGCCGGGAAGTGGGTCATGGCGCCTTGGCGGAACGGGCGTTGGCTCCGGTGATTCCGAGCAAGGAAGCTTTCCCCTACACGCTCCGCATCGTGTCCGACATCCTTGAGTCCAATGGGTCTTCTTCAATGGCGACCGTCTGTGGCGGGAGCCTTGCGTTGATGGATGCCGGCGTGCCGATCAGCAAAGCTGTGGCCGGGATCGCGATGGGATTAATC
>JANOOS010000340.1:0-3395 GCA_031421455.1 Nitrospira sp. | reverse complement strand
GCCCCGACACAATGGTCTCCGACCTGGGTATGAATCGCGAAGGCAAAATCGACGGGAGTCGATCCTCTCGGCAACTCTTTCACAATCCCTTTGGGCGTGAACACATAGACCACATCGTGAAAGAGGTCGAGTTTCACCGAGTCCATGAACTGCCGGTTATCCGTCAAGTCTTCATGCCATTCGACGAATTGGTGGAGCCAGCCGAAGGCCTTGCTGTCACGATCTGCCACCTGTCCCTGTTCTTTATACTTCCAATGGGCAGCAATGCCGTGTTCGGAGATACGATGCATTTCTTCTGTGCGGATTTGGAATTCGACGTGCTCCCCCTTCGGGCCCACCACCGTCGTATGTAAAGACTGATAGAGATTGGACTTTGGTATTGCGATGTAGTCTTTGAAACGCCCCGGTACGGGCCGCCAGACCGAGTGAATCACCCCGAGCACGGCATAACAGTTCATCTTGCTATCGGTCACGATCCGCAGCGCAGTCAGGTCGTAGACCTCTTCAAACGTAATCGACTGCTTATTCATCTTTTGGTAAATGCCGTAGAGATGTTTAGGCCGACCGTAGACATGTCCGATCAACCCGTTCTCTTGCATGGTCTTATGCACGAGCTGGCTGACTTCATCGATATACTGCTGCCGATCCTCGTCCCGTTTTGCCACACGGACACGTAATGTCTCGTAGACCTCAGGTTTGAGGTGTTTAAGGCATAGATCCTCGAGCTCATTCTTGATCCACCCGATTCCCAGGCGGTTCGCCAGCGGCGCATAGATCTCCAACGTCTCCTGGGCGATCTCCTGCCGCTTAGGTGCGCTGAGATGCTCTAAGGTCCGCATGTTGTGCAGCCGGTCGGCGAGCTTGATGAGGACGACCCGGATATCGTCCGCCATCGACAGCACCATCTTGCGGAAATTCTCGGCCTGTTTTTCTTCGTAGCTTCGAAACGTGATCTTGCCGATCTTGGTCACCCCATCGACCAGATGCACGACGTCTTTTCCGAACTCTCTTTCGAGTTCAGCAGGCGTGGCAACCGTATCTTCCAGGGTATCGTGCAGCAGCGCTGCGACGATCGCAGTGACATCTGTTTTGAGCGAGGTCAGGACTCCGGCGACGGCGATGGGATGCTGAAGGTAGGGTTCTCCGGACCGACGAAGTTGTCCTTCATGCGCTTTCGCAGAAAACTCGTAGGCCTTGCGAACTAAGCCGAGGTCGGCATCGGCATGATAACTTCTGATCCGATCCAGCAGTTGGTCGAGGTCTGTGACAGTTTGGTACACCATGATTCACTCACTTACCTACTCACTCACGCTCGGTCGAACATCGCGAATGCGAAGCTGAATCCGGTCACGGCCGTTCCAGTGGTTCAATTCGGGAGTGAAGGCCAGATCGACCGGGGCGCGCAACGGAATGCCCCGCTCCAGCAACGACTTCATGCCGAACCCGATACTATCGAACGGCAGTGATGTCCCTTGCCGCACGGTCATTTTCAGATGTTTTTCGCCAACCGTGCGTGAATCCATGACTTCAAGACGGGTCACCGCAAACGTGGGCTCCGGATTACCCGCGCCGAACGGATGCAGTGAACCGATTTCCCTGAGCAACTGCAGATTCACTTCGTCCAGACGCACTTCAGCGTCAACGTTCAGCGTTGGAACCTTGGCGCCATCGTGGGTCCATCCGGCCACCACATCGGAAAATTTGGCGCGAAACTCGTCGATCCGGGACTCGCGAATCGTCACACCTGCGGCGCTCGGATGCCCGCCAAAGGCCTCCAACAGCTCTCGACAAGACGCCAACCCTTGATAGAGATCAAACCCACCGATCGTCCGCGCTGAGCCTTTGGCGATACCCTGTTCATTGATGGACATGACAATCGCCGGGCGCTGAAACCGGTCGACCAAACGCGCCGCGACGATACCGACCACTCCGAGGTGCCAATGCCGGGAGGCCAGCACAAGTGCTGGCGGCGCTTCGCGATCCTTCAACGAGGCCAGCGCCTCCGCCATGATATCCACTTCGATGCGCTGCCGTTCACGATTGAGTTGCTCAAGCCGGTCTGCCAATCGTTGCGCCTCGTCCGGGTCGTCGGTCGTCAACAACCGCACACCCAGCATGGCATCGTCCAATCGCCCTGCGGCATTGATGCGCGGCGCCAGTTTATAGGCGATCGTTTCCGCCGTGCAATCCTGTGTCACGCCCGCCACCTGCTTCAGCGCACGAACACCGCAGCGCGCACCACGCGACAACTGGACCAATCCTTCACGCACAAACCTTCGATTCTCATCGTGCAAAGGAACGACGTCGGCAACCGTCGCCAACGCCACGAGATCGAGCAATGACTCCAGCGGTACCCCGGCAACCCCGTAGCGCAGCTGATAGGCCTGTGCCACCTTGTAGGCCAGTGCCGCGGAACAGAGACCGAGAAAAGGGTAACGAGAGCCGGTTCGATGGGGATTGAGTACTGCCACAGCCGGCGGCACGTCTTCATCGGTCTGGTGATGATCCGTCACCACCAC
Organism: Nitrospira sp.; assembly: GCA_031421455.1. GTDB lineage: Bacteria > Nitrospirota > Nitrospiria > Nitrospirales > Nitrospiraceae > Palsa-1315. Next base: position 876 of record JANOOS010000340.1, on the reverse strand, counting down.
ATCCATACCGAGTCTAGCCGCCAATTCGATTTCTTTGTGCGAGGTCGTGCCGCAATCGGACGTCACCAACAATGCGATACCCTCATCATGCAGGCGCTGCACGGCGCCGAGGTTGAGTCCGTAGCCTTCGCGGAGACGATGCGGAACATAGGCGCGAACCTGTGCGCCCAACCCGCCAAAGAACGACAGATAGACGCTGGTCGCCGTAATTCCATCGACATCGTAATCACCGTAAAAACAGATCGGCTCCTGAGTCGTGACGGCGCGATGCAACCGTTCGACCGCCTGGTCCATGTCGGGAATCAAAAATGGATCGTGAGGCGTCTGCATCGACATCCATGACGTGGCCTCATCCGGTGTAGTCACGCCACGGGCCAAAAACAACGATGCAGTGGCTGGAGAAATTGAGAGGGCCTGAGCTAACGAAGCCCGCTGAGATAGATTGATATCACGGAAGACCCAGAGCCTGGACTTCATGTGGGCCTCTTGATGATTTGAAGCTAACTATCTGAGAATTAAAGGGATACTAGTCCTTAAGCCCCGCGTTGTCAAACCAGCGGGACGGGTTGATCTGGTTTATTTGGTTTGTTTTGTTCATTTGGTTCAAGCTAACAAACCAGAGTAACCAGCCCGTTTTGTTTCAGAATTCTGCCAAACGCCGGAGAGTGATGAGGAGGAAGGAAGATGAGGGAGTAGGCTACCTGACTACTGGCGCTACTCCCCCCCTTTTTGCACGTAGTTCTTGACGAATTCTTCGGCGTTCGTTTCGAGCACGTCGTCGATTTCATCGACCAGCTTATCGATGTCTTCTTTCATCTTCTTGCCGGCTTCAATGACCTTGGGATTGGCCTTAACCTCTTCCTTCCCCTGAGGCTC
>JANOOS010000339.1:0-2947 GCA_031421455.1 Nitrospira sp. | reverse complement strand
GGGTGGGAGGAGCGCGCACCTACCGAGGACAGCATAGGTACGACGGAGACCTTGGTGGGACTTTAGGCTTCCCAGTCAAGCTGGGCTTGCACACCATCCCAACGCTCGATCCCCTTATGAACCATATTCCCTCGGGGCGTTTAGCTCCTCCCACAGGGGTACGATATTCCTCCGATATCTGTCAGTCAAGCATTGGTGCACAAGTGGATTCGGAAAAATCAGCCAGCACGAAGAAGGTTGAGGTTCAGGCTAAGGCTGAGAAAAATAAAATCAGATCTTCGCTCAACCTCGACCTTAGTCTGTCTCGTGCGTCTATCCCCTTATGCGTGGCCGCCGTCTTCGGTCGCTTCGAATTCGTCGATGAGTTGCTCGAGTTCATCGAGTTCGTCTTGTCGGATGTTCTGAAAGGAGACTCCGAATTCATCTCCTCCAACCCACTGCACGCGTGCGTCTTCGATTGAAACCACTTCCTCCGCGCCGGGAATGACCAACCGCACACGGATCACTTTGCCGGGGTACACTTCCAGATCGCAGTCGAACCTGGCGCCACCGACTGAAAGGTCGAGGGTCACCACTTCGGTTTCATGCGAGTTCCCCAACAAGAACCCCTGCACCTGTACCGGCACCCGGCGATGTTGTCGTCGTTCCATGCAGGATCTCCACGTAGGAACAGAACGCTCAGTTACCGGAGCTTGAGAATCTTGCCGTCGAGTTTGGTGTCCGTCACGAACTTCTCGAAATTCTTGCTGTACAGATCGTTGAGTAATTCCTGGGCATCCTCTGAGTCGAACCAGAAAACCTGGCTAGACCCGGCGCTGGTGAGGATTTCACGGACCTGGCTTCCGTCAGCGTGATTCTTTACTTGGACGACCATCCGACTTTTAGCATTCAGGGTGGTCTGTCCGATACCGCTCATAGCATCCACACGGAGGCCAACAATCTTGCCGGTGACGGTGATGTCTGACCCGGCGGCTTCGTTGCCTTGGGCGACGGTCGCATTCCAGCCTTTGCCTTTGAGATAGTCAGCGAAAGCCTTGGCCGTAGCTTCACCGAGGCTACCGCTGGGGTAACCGAAACGGCTCTCTCCGCCCCACAAGTGATATCTGATGCCGAGGTGCAATCGGTCGGTGCGTTCGTCTTCAAAAGGCTGAATCACGATGGTCGCGGAACCAATCGCGGCAGCCGTCTTATCCGCCACTGGCGCAGAAATCTTGAGGTCGATGTGCTCACCCGGCCCCGCACAGCCTGTCACTAGACTACCCACGAGAAGTCCGATTCCTATAATGAGATTCTGCCTCACAGATCCCTCCTTCGTAACGCGGGGTGGTTCATCAGACGAGCTTCCGGCCTTCGCAGCCGAAGCGGCTGCTTCGGCGGAGTAGGCTGCTGCGGGAAACTTTATTTCGTCACGAAATGTGCCCGCCGATTCTGTTGATGGCAGTCTTCGTTCCGTTGCTTGCAGGAAGGCCTTGTTTCTCCGTAACTCGTAGTCAGAAGTTGCGAAGCTGGAACACCCATCTCCAGAAGATACTTCTTGGCTGCCTGCGCCCGCTTCTCCCCCAACACGAGGTTGTATGCCAATGTGCCTCGTTCATCGCAATGGCCTTCGATCAGGACGCTCTTGCTTCCATTGGCACGAAGCCATCCCGAATTCGCGTCCAACACCGGCATGGCATCCACGCGGATAGAAGACCGGTCGTAATCAAACAGCACATCTCCCAACGGATTGCTGCCTAAGTCGGTGATCGGCGTACGCGCAAGATTGGATGGTACGCTACCGCCAGGCCGGTCGAACGAGCGCTCCAGCGGTACCGTTTTGATCGCATCCGGCTGGATGACCTCGGCCTTGTTCTTCCCTGCTTGTGAAGCCTCATCCCCGGACGAGGAAGTAACGTTCTTACCGGCGCAGCCGGCGAACATGAGCGTGAAGCTCACACTCAGGCACAGACACAGGCACAGGCTAATGATTCTTCGGTCCATGACGTAGCCTCCTAATTTGTCGTGATTATTGATCGCGCTACTTCGTCAGGGTCAGGGTAGTGTTGGCACAGATGTCCGACTCTCATCCCTATTTATAGGTGCTCAACGGATGTCCGTCAACCTAAAATTTCCCCCTCACTCATGACAGCGAACGCGCCGGAAGATCCTTGCCGAACAGGAAGTTGCATCCATCTCCCGCTTTCGCTAAGGTGCGGTTTATGACCCATTCCCTCGCGCGTTCACTCGTCCTCGCCAGCGCGAGCGGGCTTTTCATCCCGCTGAGTTTTCCAAAATCCGATCTCGAACTATTAGCCTGGATCGCTCTCGTGCCGCTGCATTGGGCATTGGACGGCAAGACCAAGGCACAGGCGTTTTGGATCGGCTGGCTCTCCGGCACGATTGCCTTTACCGGCATGATGGCCTGGGTGGTCACAGCCATGACCACCTACGGCAAGGTTCCACTCCCAGTCAGTTACGGCATCCTGTTGCTGCTCACAGCCTATCTCGGCCTGTACGTCGGTCTCTACTCTGCCGGAGCCGTGTGGTTTCGGAGCCTGATCCCTCGCTACGGTTTCTTTGTATTTCCCTGCCTATGGGTGACTCTCGAATTGATCAGAACCTATGCGTTGAGCGGAATGCCTTGGGGCCTTCTCGGTTATTCTCAATATCGTCAGATCGAGATCATTCAGATTGCCGATCACATGGGGGTATACGGAGTCTCATTCCTTATTGTGCTGGTCAATGTCGCGCTGGCTGAATTCTTGTCCTGGCTGATGCCGTACTTCAGGAATTTCCGTCCGGCAAGGCTCCCATGGGAACTTGCGGCAATGGCGGCATTGCTCGTGACGCTCTCGTGGCAGTACGGTCTTGTCACGTTATCTGAAACGCCTTTCTCCGATGTTCCACGATTGTCCATCACGGTGGGAGTGGTTCAGCCGAATGTCGATCAGGCAGTGAAGTGGGATAC
>JANOOS010000338.1:0-2912 GCA_031421455.1 Nitrospira sp. | reverse complement strand
ATCCCCAGCATCGTGAGACCGGCTCGCATCCGATTCCGAGCCAAGATCCGCAACGCGGTCAAAATAGTGAGCCACACAAACGCCGACATCTAGCCCCCAACTGGAATGGCCGTTGGCCGCTCTTTGGTCACACGGTCGCTTAACACTTGTCCGTCTTTGATCACGATCTCCCGCGCGGCAAAAGCTGCAACATCCACCTCGTGCGTCACCAAGATGATTGTAATCCCTTCATCGCGGTTCAGCGTTTCCAGAATTTTCATAATTTCTTGGCTCGACTGGGTATCGAGGTTACCGGTCGGTTCATCGGCAAGGAGCAACGAGGGTGACGTGACCAACGCCCGCGCAATCGCCACGCGCTGTTGCTGCCCTCCGGACAACTGGGTGGGATAATGGTGCTCTCTCCCCTGCAACCCCACCCGGCCTAATGCCGCTGCAGCCTGCGCCCGTTGCTCTTTTAACGGGAGCCCTCGATAGAATAGCGGAAGCTGCGCATTTTCGAGCGCGCTGGTTCTGGGAATGAGATTGAAGCTCTGAAAGACGAACCCGATCTGCTGATTGCGGATCCCGGCCAACTGATCGGACCTTAAGTTATTCACCTCTATCCCGTTCAGCCGATAACGCCCCTTCGTCGGTTGATCGAGGCAACCAAGAATATTCATGAGGGTGGACTTACCTGAGCCGGAAGACCCCATGATGGCGACGAACTCACCCTGCTCAATCGTGAGACTGAGCCCGCGCAACGCTTGGACCTCCATGTCACCGACCCGATAGACCTTCCAAACATCTTCGCATTCGATCAGCGCAGCCATCGATATCCCTCGATATGATCTACTCGTTTCTTCATTACCTCAAAAAACTGGGCAGGGTCTGGGTGCTTTCTCCTGCGCGCGTCCAGCGAGCACATTCCGATCGTGCGCGCTGCGCGAGCACAGAAAGTGCCCGCACCCTGCCCAGTTTTCCTACATTCCACGACTGCGCGTGGAGCCTCGCTGTCCACCGCTCCCAAATCCTGGGGGCAGATCGCTTCCTCCCCGATCGCCCTTCGGTCGTTCAATCCCTACAACCACCAATGCCCCTTCAGACAACTCCTCCGACACAATTTCCGTTGCCAATCCATCAGAAATACCAGTTTGGACATGAAGGGGGTCGAGTTCCCCGGACGGTCCTAGTTTCCAAATGGTGCGGCTTGGCGCCATGATCCCTTTGCCGGCTCCTGCCGCCTGCTCTGGGCCCTTGGCTTTGGCCGGCTTACCGCCGGCCGTGCGATCGGATGGACCAGCAGTCGGGGGGGTGAAGCGCAACGCGGCATTCGGCACTTTCAGCACTGCGTCTCTTTGAGCGACAACGATGGAGACATTCGCTGTCATCCCCGGCTTCAGACGGAGGTCCTGGTTATCGACATTGACCACCACGTTATAGGTCACCACATTTTGCACATTGATCGGTGCAAGACGAACCTGACGAATCGTGCCAGAAAATTGATGGCCTGGATAGGCATCGACCGTGAAGGTTGCTTCCTTCCCTTCGGCGATCCCCCCGATATCCGACTCGCTGACATTGGTGTCGACTTGCATCTTCGTCAAATCAAGCGCAATCAAAAAGAGGTTCGGTGTGGCAAAACTGGCCGCGATCGTTTGACCGACCTCCACGTTTCTGGCAACCACAATCCCGTTCACCGGCGAGCGAATGACGGTGTACTTCAAGTCCAACTCCGCGGCGTTCAGCCCCGCCTCGGACTGTTTCACTTGCGCCCCTGCCACGTTCACTTGCGCCTCAGCCGCTTGAAAGTTCGTCAATGCGACATCGACGTCGTTCTGCGAGACGAACTGCTGTGCCACCAGCGATTTCACCCGATCCAGTTCGCGCTTGCGTTGGGCCAGGTCGGTTCTGGTTCGTGCGACATTCGCTCTCGACATTTCAAGATTGCTGGCAGATTGATCACGACGAGCTTTGAAGGGTTCAGCGTCGATCATGGCCACGATATCGCCAGCCTTGACCACCGAATTAAAGTCGGCGTGCAGGCTCTTGATCATGCCCGACACCTGTGTCCCAACTTGAACCGAAACGACAGGGTTGATCGTTCCCGTCGCCGTTACGAGCGAAATAACGGGGCCTCGCTCGACTGCGGCGCTCCGATATCGAACCGGAGCTTTGCGCTCCCCATTGAAGAAGACATAGCCCCCAATCGTTAATCCAACGACCAGGACACTGATGATCATGACGGCACGGCGCATCAACTCATTCTCCAATTCCTTCACCGACTTAGAATGTATTGTATCAACAAGGCTGAAGGGAATACACAGCCTCTCTCGGCTCTAGCAGACCGCGGGAAAACCATTCGGCATAGCAGCGCTTAAATGGCCAGCACGTCTGGGACAAACTCGGTCTGTCTGGTCCATCTAGTTGGTCTGGTCTATCTGGTTTATCTGGTTAGTCTGCTTCAACCAAATAAACAAGACAAACCAAACAAACCAATAAAACGAGACAGGCCGCCCGCCTTTCGACGGACGGCCTGTCAGACTACCGGACTATCGCTCTGATTAGGGACTGACGCTGATGCGCTCCTTGATCAAATCGAAGGTCTCTTTGGGGACGACATTTTTGGCCACCAATTCACCCTTCACCCGATACGGACGATTCGTCACAATACGGTCTGCCACATCTTTGGAGAGACCGAGCACCAGCACCATATCGCCGGCGGATGCCTTATTGATGTTCATGGAAGAAGCCATGGACGGAGCGGCCTTCGTCGCCAATGGCGCAGGCGCCCCAGCAGGAGCGGGGATCGAGGACGGCACGGGAGATGCTCCGCCCCCTGTCACAGAACGTGACTGATCTTTCAACTCTTTCTGATAGCGAGCAACCAGGGACTTGAGCGTTTCGTTATGCTGCTTCAAATCCTCATATTCATG
>JANOOS010000337.1:0-3116 GCA_031421455.1 Nitrospira sp. | reverse complement strand
GATCACTCCTGACTGCCACCCTACTCCCGGTCGGGAAGCGCTCGACACTTCAAACATCCTTGCCCCCAATCCGCGCGGGACCTTGATTGTGACGGACCAGCCATTAGGGGACATCGGGAGATGATGGGCCTAGCCCGGTCTATCTCGTTTGTCTGGTCTATTCGGTCTATCTCGTGTGTTTGCTTGAACGAAACTAACCAGATGAACCAGCCTAACTAGACAGACCGAATAGACGGAACAGACCAAATGAACAAGAGCGGCTGGCGGATTTTTTCAGCATCCTGCTACGGAAGGTGATTGGCCGAGTGAGTCCCAGAGGCTTCGTGGAGATGGAATGCACTGCCGCCTCGCTGTTTCGCTTGATACATAGCCGTGTCGGCATGCTTCAGTAATTCATCGACAGGATGATCATCCTGAGGATAGATCGTAATGCCAATGCTGATGCCGATGGAGATGCAGTGCCCCTTTAACTCGAACGGCGTGGCAATGGATTCTGTGATACGTTTTGCCACCACAAGAACATTCTGTTCAGAAGAAACTCCTTCTAGAATAATCGTAAACTCGTCCCCACCCATCCGGGCCACTGTATCGACTTCCCGCACACAAGTCTTGAGTCGTTCAGACACAGCCTTAAGTAATTCGTCTCCTATGTCGTGGCCGAAGGTATCGTTCACCAATTTGAATCGATCGAGATCGAGAAGCATGAGACCAATCATTTGTTGCATGCGTTTGCTTCGAGCCGTGGCTTGGACCAGCCGATCACGAAAGAGGGTACGATTCACCAGTCCGGTCAAGTGATCGTACTGTGCAAGGTAGGTCAGATGTTCTTCAAATCGTTTCCGCTCAATCGCATAGCAAATGGCGCGAGCTAAAAGCTCGGGATGACCCTGACCTTTGACAAGGTAATCCTGCGCCCCCTGTCGGATAGCTTGAAGTGCAAGGCTTGGGTCGCTCACACCGCTCAGGACGACCACGGGGATCGTTGGACTGGCCGCATGGACCTCTCTGACTGTCGGGAGACCAAAGGCATCGGGGAGGGACAGGTCCAAGAGCATGGCATCGAACCGCTCACGGCTGAGAAGCAAAAGTCCCTCTGCGAGCGTCGTCGTCCTGGCAACCTGAAACTCCTCCGTGCTCCACTCGGAAAGGAGATCCTGCGTGAGCTGAGCGTCGACGTCATTGTCTTCGATGAGGAGCACTTTAATCATCCGATACCCTCACTATCGGGTAAACCCTTGAGTCTGGCAGCTAGTTTATAAGTCCGGACGGGTTGCCTGTAACGAATCGCAACTATGAGAGACTCAATTATAGCCAAGAGACGAGGAAGGATAAAGAAAATGCGGCAATACGGTGCGAGAACGGCGTGATGATCGAGGAGGCCACGCCACGGATCAGCGTGCCAGTATAAGATTCACGATACCTCGCGTTCCAGTGAAAACTATGACCGCCCCTTGCAAGCAAATGCAAGTCCACGAGATAGCGACCTAGCAGGCTGTGGGAAAACTCAGTTTCTGCTCAAAATCCACTGCGACCTTGCGAAGAGTAATGTCGGAAAAACGGCTCGCAGGATGCTCAAAATGGCCGTCCAGTGCGGCCGCAGCGAGCGAAGAGGCGAGGCGTACCCTTGCGGTACGTTGAGTCTCTGAGCGATGCGAGAACAAAACTGGCGGACTTTTTCAGCATCCTGCTAGGGCGGTCAAGAAACCTCACGGTGGATAGCCGGAATGCGGACAATCTGGCTTTAACCGGCATGTAGCACTTCAGCTCGGCGACGAACCTCTTCGGCTTTCTTCGACTGTCCGAGGTTATCGTAGAGGGAGGCAATATTCGCATGCAAGTGCGACAGGAGTTGTCCCAACTGGGCTTCCTGTGCAATCACATTCGCTTCGAGCGCCAGTTTCTTCTCTTCACTCCGGCGGAACCGTTCCTCAAGCCGCTGTATGAGTTGGATCCAGCCCTTGATCTTTCCGGAGTCCAGGTCAGGGAGGGCCGGCAAAGCTTCAGCCCGGTCGAGAGATTTTTCGGTTTGATTCATCCAGTTAATGAAGACGAGAAAATCACCCAGCGTGATTTTTAGTGCAGATGAGGCGCCTTCTTCCTCGATAACCAAATCCTCCATTACAACTCCTTTAAAAAATAGATTATTTTGAACACGCTGTGGAAGATGAATAAAATACTTCAGCCGAATTACCGTTGGAGTTTTCTATTACCAGCTGCCAAAAAGGAAGCAGCGTAAGAAGAATTAAAGCAAGGGGCCACCTCCGTACTATGCCTGCCTTTGGCGAAAAATGGTGCACAGGTCCAAGCTGAACTGCCACAGAATCCCCGTCCAGTAGTGTTGGGCGAGTAATACTGTGCCGACAGTGGTATTGTCAACAGCTCCGTTGAGGGCTTGATACACGAAGTCTTTCCCAAGCTCTTGGCCTGTCGACGAAGTCAAAAAGAGCAGAATGTGGACGGTGCCTACCCTTGAGGCGAGAGGGGCGGAACGTTTGGATAGATTCCTCGCGGGAAGCGTTCGGAACCGATGGCCCCTTCGCAAGCATACCCTGGTTCGAAGGGCCAGAGGAGGGATCGACCTTGCCAAGAGCCTTTCACCTGGATCGTACTCAGAGAGACTCCAAGTCGAGCTGCTTCCGCTCGCACCGTGGAAAGGCATCCTTCGTAGGAATATGCGCGGCGACCCAGCAGAATCGGCTGGCCCGTCTGGCTATGGAATACAGTATAGGTCTCAGCGCAGCCTGCCAGAAACAGTATCACGATGAGTATGAAACCTCTCGTCATATACCTTCCTCTTTCTTGGCCGGTGCGACCATCTCAGAGATGTGCCCCTTGCCACGTGCTGGATCGAAGTGGCAATACAGGAGGGAGTTCATTTTTGACGAGCCGACCTAAGCGGACCTGGTCTTCGCCAGGCATTTGAATAAACTCGACACCGAACCGTTGCCCCTCACACCAGCGGACCTTGGCTAATCCGACTCGGAGCGGGGACGTAACGTCAGGGACGAGCATTCTCATCTCAAGATAGGAGCCAGGCTGTACTCGTTTTCGGCTCTCGACGGCGCAGCCAGGGACAGACACGTTGAGCACCGTTCCCTCGTCCACATAAGTCTCAC
>JANOOS010000336.1:0-5750 GCA_031421455.1 Nitrospira sp. | reverse complement strand
CCGCTCGACGTCGTTGTTCATTTCTTCCCGCTTCAAGACGCCGGCATCCGAGACCATCGACGGCAACTTCAGCTGGGAGATCAACCCATACCAGGGAATCCATTCCCTGGTCGCCATCACCTTGAACATTTCGTCTTTTGTCGCCGCGTGCAGACCCTCAAAGTTGACCGTTTTGACGCGCGCCTTTTCCCCTTCTTTAATGAGAAACGTCAGACGCTTCCTATCCCCGTCCAAAGTCTGCACGATGGGAATCACCCGGCAATTGAAATAGCCGTCACCCTGATAGGCCAAACGAATCTTCTCCGTACTCTCTTTGGCCTGTAACTGATCGAGAAACGCCTGGCTCTTGATCGTAATCTTCTCTTTGAGCTTGTCGTCGCTCAGCGCTTTATTCCCATCGAACACGATCTCGGTGATAAACGGTTTCTCGCGAACCAAAAAGGCCAACGCCACCCCGCCCGTTTCCGACTGCGTCTCCACCTGCACATCTTCAAAATACCCGGTTTCGTAGATAATCTTGATCTGCCCACGAATATTTTCAGGGGTGTAGGGGTCGCCGGGCTTCAACGTCAATCGTCCGGCAATCGCCGGCGACTCGATCCGCTTGTTTCCTCGGATCTCAATCGCCGTCACTTTGACTTCGGCCTGCTCTGCTGCGACCGCCAGTACTAGCGGCATATCACAGGTCAGGGTGGCGAGCACCATGACAAAAAGCCAACGAAGCCCGGCTGAGCAGCAAATTCTCCTCACCGGGTCTGCGTTCCATAAGAAAAACAGGAAGATAATACCGGCGACATGGATAATCCTAACATTGACCGCGACCGTACACCCTGCGCCTCTGCCTCAAACTCACACACGACGGATCCGGGGTGCATGCCATGATCGCGGCTGCGGAAGTTCCCGATGTGAGAGGTTCACACAGTCGGGGCACACGTATCCCTCGGGGAACATGCATGCAAAACTCTCGGATTATATTGAGCAAGTATTTGAATGTAAAGCTGATAACCCACAATTATTCACGCAGGTGCGAGGAACACGACTCGCGGGAGGTGTGATTCGAAGTTCGAAGTTCTGGGTTCGAAGTTTTAGAAACCTCGGACCTCGGACCGTCGTCCTCCCACCCACCTCGCCCGCGTTGCTTCAGGAAGGCATCTGCATATGCATTCCTTGACATCGACTACCCCATCACATAGTATCGAAAGATGTCACGCTTCGAAGTGCGCAAAGCCGTGATTCCCGCTGCAGGCCTTGGTACTCGCTTCCTCCCCGCGACGAAAGCCTCTCCCAAAGAAATGTTGCCGCTCGTCGACAAGCCGCTGATTCAATATGCCGTGGAAGAAGCGGTCGCTTCGGGAATCGAAGACATTATCATCATCACCGGGCGAGGGAAGCGCGCGATCGAGGACCATTTCGACCGATCCCTGGAGTTGGAAGAAAACCTCAAGGGCAGCGGCAAAGCGCAGCTCCTGAGCCAGATGCGGCACATCTCTAGTCTGGCGAATTTCTGCTATGTCCGTCAGTCGGAAGCCCTCGGACTCGGCCATGCGGTCCTCTGCGCCCAACGACTGATCGGTGACGAACCTTTTGCAGTCATTCTCGGCGATGAAATCATCGATGCCCCGGTCCCCGGCCTCGCACAACTTATTCATGCCTACAAGAAACAACACGGCGCGATCCTCGGCGTACAGGAAGTGCTCCCCCATGAAGTCAACCGCTACGGGATCGTGGCGCCCCGAACCATTGCAAAGGGATTGCACCGAGTCGAGGGCCTTATCGAGAAACCGGCGCCGGCCGAAGCTCCGTCCAACCTGGCGGTCATCGGCCGCTACGTGCTGCCGCCGGAAATTTTCTCCATCCTGCGAAAGACCAAGCCAGGCAAAAACGGCGAGATCCAATTGACCGACGCCCTATTGGAATTAGCGAAGAAATCCCCGATGTTTGCGCTGGAGATCCAGGGACAACGGTACGATGCCGGGGACAAGCTAGGCTTTCTCATTGCGACCGTTGAATTCGCACTCAAAAACCCCTCCTTGGGACCTGACTTTGCCGAGTATCTTCAGAATCGAATGCGGCCTTCCGGCGAGCGCAGCACAAGACGTTCACGAAAAGCCTGACAGGACCTGTTTGTTTGGTTGATGCGGTTTGTTTCGTTCATTTGGTTGGTCCAGTCAATTAAAGAGCCAAGGGTCATCTGATTGTTTTGTTCATCCCGTTCCTCAACCAAACAAACCAAAGAAACAAGGACACCATTCCGATGAACGACCCGATCGAACAAGACTTGCAGCCGCCCCAAAACATCGACATCCCCGATCAGCTTCCATTGTTGCCGGTTCGGGACATCGTCGTCTTCCCCTACATGGTCCTCCCCTTGTTTGTCGGGCGGGAAATGTCGATCAAAGCGATTGAAGCCGCCTTAGCCGGCAATCGCATGATCTTCCTCTCGACGCAAAAGGCCTTGGACGTTGAGAATCCCTCACCGGATGATATCCATACCGTCGGTACGGTCGGCATCATCATGCGGATGCTGAAACTGCCCGATGAACGCATCAAAATCCTGGTGCAAGGACTCTCAAAAGCCAAAATCTCTAGCTATATTCAGACTGAGCCTTATTATTCCGTGCGCATCGACAAATTGACCGAACACAAGCCGGCAAGCGCCGCCCTTGAAACCGAAGCTGCCATGCGGACGGTCAAGGAACAGATCGAACGGATCGTGAGTCTCGGAAAAATCTTGATCCCGGACGTGATGATCGTCATCGAGAATCTCGAGGACCCCGGACGTCTTGCCGACATGGTGGCATCCAATCTCGGCCTCAAGGTCGAGGTGACCCAGGCAGTCCTAGAGGTCATCGATCCGATCAAGCGCCTCCTGCACGTCAGCGAGATTCTCGGCAAGGAAATCGAAGTCCTCTCCATGCAACAGAAGATTCAAGCGCAAGCCAAGGGGGAGATGGACAAGACCCAACGCGAATACTTTCTGCGCGAGCAACTCAAAGCGATCCAAAAAGAGCTGGGCGAGCTCGATGAACGCGCGGAAGAAATCACGGAGTTTCGCAAACGGATCGTCGAGCTGAAGATGCCGGAAAAGGTGTTGAAGGAAACCGAAAAGCAGCTCAAACGCCTTGAGAAAATGCACCCGGATACCGCCGAGTCCGCAACCGTCAGAACCTACCTCGAGTGGATCGTGGAATTGCCCTGGTCCAAAACATCCAAGGACAATCTCGACCTCAAGGCCGCGGCCAAAGTCCTCAACGAGGACCACTACGACCTGGAAAAGGTGAAGGAACGAATCCTCGAGTATCTCGCCGTGTGCAAACTCAAAGAAAAAATGAAGGGTCCGATTCTCTGCTTCGTCGGCCCCCCGGGCGTCGGGAAGACCTCGCTGGGGAAGTCGATCGCCCGCGCCCTCGGTCGCGAATTTGTCCGCATCAGCCTTGGCGGCGTCCGTGACGAAGCCGAGATCCGCGGTCATCGGCGCACCTACGTCGGCGCGCTCCCAGGCCGCATCATTCAAGGCATGAAACAAGCCGGCACCAACAACCCGGTCTTCATGCTGGACGAAGTCGACAAGGTCGGGATGGATTTCCGCGGCGACCCCTCCGCGGCCCTACTCGAAGTGCTCGACCCGGAACAGAACAACTCGTTCACGGACCACTACCTGGGCGTGCCCTTCGACCTGACCGGCGTGATGTTCATCGCAACGGCGAATCTGATCGACCCCATTTTGCCCGCCTTGCGCGACCGGATGGAAGTGATCGGGATCCCCGGCTATACCGAAGAAGAGAAGTTAGGCATCGCCCAGAAATATCTGATCCCCCGGCAACTCAACGAACATGGTATTACCGAGAAGCATGTCCGCATCGCCGAGCCGGCGGTGCGGCAAATCATCGCCAACTATACGCGTGAAGCCGGCGTCAGGAACCTCGAGCGCGAGATTGCCAACGTCATGCGCAAGGTGGCGAAGAAAGTGGCGGAAGGCAAAGGCGTGGGCTTCCCCGTCGATCCTGCCAACCTCCACAAATATCTCGGCGTCCAGAAGTTCGTGCCCGAAGAAGAATTGACGATCGACGAGATCGGCGTGGCAACGGGATTAGCCTGGACAGAGTCAGGCGGCGATGTGCTCTACATCGAAGCCACCGCGATGAAGGGCAAGGGGCAATTGACCCTCACCGGCCAACTGGGCGACGTCATGAAGGAATCTGCGCAAGCAGCCTTGAGTTACGTCCGGTCTCGCGAGCACACCCTCGGCATCAATCCCGATGTGTTCACCACGCAGGATCTCCATATCCATGTGCCGGCTGGAGCGATTCCGAAGGACGGGCCGTCGGCGGGCATTACTATGGCCATCGCCATTGCCTCGACTTTGTCGCAAATCCCGGTGCGCCGCGACCTGGCGATGACAGGCGAGATCACCCTCCGGGGACGAGTCCTCCCCATTGGAGGATTGAAGGAAAAACTTTTGGCGGCCAAGCGGGCCAAACTCACCACCGTGATTCTTCCGAAACGGAACAAAAAAGATCTCGACGAAATTCCCAAGCATATTTTGAAGGGCATCCATCTCGTCTTTGCCGATACGATGGATGACGTGATGAAGGTAGCCCTCCGGCGCGATTCAAAACCTACACGTCCCGCAGGCAAACCCCCTCAGCCGCAACCGCATGCGAAAAAACAGGCTATGCGCACGAAGACAGGGCGAGCCGCTCGCTCGCTGCCGATACATGCTGCCAGCGTTGAAACGCTTCCCATACAACTTCACTAACATGGCCTCCACGGTCCGCACGAAGGCCCGTTCCACGATTCACGAATTCGAGCTCATCCACACGCTCCACCGACGGCACAGCCGCCGCACACCATCGGTGATTCGAGGGATCGGCGACGATGCCGCCGTCATCGCGTCACAAGCCGGCCAATGGACGGTGCTGACGACCGACCTCTTAACGGAAGGGGTCCACTTTGACCTTCGAACCGCCACGATGGCCGATATCGGGTTCCGCGCCGCAGCAGCGAACCTCAGCGACATCGCGGCAATGGGAGCCACCCCTCAATATCTGCTCGTGTCCTTGGCCATCCCTCGCACCGGCGCCAGCCGCCATGTTCATCAACTGTACCGAGGAATGATGGCCGCCTGCCGGCCACACCATGTAAGCCTTATCGGCGGAGATACATCGGCCTCAGACGGCGGATGGTTTCTCAGCCTGACATTGACCGGAACGGTTCCTCCCCGAAAAGCTCTTTTTCGGAGCGGCGCGCGAGTGGGCGATGGCCTCTATGTGACCGGCACAATCGGCGATTCACTGGCCGGACTGAGACTTTTGAACGAGCCACCGCGCCGTGCAAGCCGCCGACCACGCGCTGCATCCTTCTCAACGAAGCACCGGAAATTTCTGATCGGACGGCACCTGCGTCCAGCCGCGCGCATTGAAGAAGGCCAGTGGCTCAGTGCCCATCGTTTCGCGACCTCCGCGATCGATATTTCAGACGGCCTCTCAGGCGATCTCCGCCACATCTGTGAAGAAAGCCATGTCGGGGTGGAGTTGGACCTTGGCGCACTCCCGTTATCTCCGGCCTGCCGCGCCTATGCAGCCGCTCGAAAGCTCGACCCCGTGGATCTCGCGCTGACCGGAGGCGAGGATTATGAATTGCTCTTTACCGCTTCGCCACGGCAGCGCCTGCGACTCGAACAATCAGCCGGCGAGCGAGGATTCTCCCTGACCTGCATTGGGAAAATTCACCCCCATCGCTTCGGGATA
>JANOOS010000335.1:0-13060 GCA_031421455.1 Nitrospira sp. | reverse complement strand
GGGTTTCTTTTGCCCCCCCCCGGGGGGCCCCACCCGGCCCCTGTTGGTCCGCGGCCTGGGGTACCCAATGGGGCCCACCCCTTCTATGAGGAGTACTAGCGAGCTTGGAAGGATGGGGGAGGAGTGGCCAGGTGCCCTTCTTGCTCGCAGAACAGAGGAGGGGATGGAGGCTGATGATCTTCTGTGCTCGCGCAACGCGCGGTCGCGGGCTCCCCTCGTTGGACGCGCGCAGTGGAAGATCAATCAGCCCCCATCCCTGAGAGAGAACGAGCAAGCTTGGAGGGAGCATTTATATCGTTCGACGCGCGCTATCGAGGATCGACCAGGCCGCACTACCCTTGAGTGGAAATGAGCGAGCTGGGAGGGAATATTGATATCGGTGCTCGTGCAACGCGCGGTCTCAGAAGACCCTCGCGTGGGTTCATGGCACGTCTCGGCGTGCCAGTGGGTGGGCGGGTGAGAAAGTTGCGCGCAGTGGGAGACCCTCTAGCCCGCCCTCTCTTGGGGAGATGGGACGTCAATCTTTCAACGTCGCGCCAGTTCCGTTCGTCGCTCTTGCTCTGTGGTTCATTTAGCCTCCCTGGTTTTTTTGATTCGCCAGATGGGTGTGCCGATCTGGCCAACAAGACAGACTGAATAGACCAGATAAACCAGATAGACAATCCAACCCTGTCCCGCGCTACACACTCCCTGGCCGCTTTTGTTTGAGGTCTCGCGCCGTCTGATCGCTATCCGCTGCACATCGTTCCTGCCTCTGTGCTTTACTGCACGGTTGATTTTCTAACCTAATAATACTTCCATTTTGTTTTCCGTTCGTAGATTTTGTACAGTGAGCAGGAAATTTATATTTAGCCTCGTGATGAATTGAGCATGGCGGAGAGGAACATGAGCGCGCTGGTCCCTCGTGAACGAATTGAACGGACAATCCTCGTCATTCGTGGTCATCGAGTCATGCTAAGCACAGACCTTGCTGCTCTCTATGCAGTTGAACCGCGTGTGCTTATCCAGGCCGTGAAGCGCAACAGGGGCCGATTTCCAGCCGACTTCATGTTTCAACTGACGGAACAGGAGTTCGACCACTTGAAATCACAATTTGTGATTTCAAGTTGGGGCGGTCTCCGGAGAGCCTATCCCTATGCCTTTACCGAACAGGGTGTCGCGATGCTGTCCAGCGTGTTGCGAAGCAAGCGCGCCCTCGAAGTGAACATCGCCGTTATGCGTACCTTTGTTCGCTTGCGTGAGATGATCAGTTCGAACAAAGTCCTTGCCCGACGCCTCACGGATCTGGAGAAGAAGTATGATGGCCAGTTTCGTGTTGTATTCGAGGCCATTCGTGAATTGATGGCGGAGCCCACGCCAAAATCCCGCCGTATCGGATTCAAAACTTGAAGGGAGCCGCTCGGTTCTTGTCTCTCTTGTCTATTTGATCTCTCTGGTTTCTTTCGGTTGCCGGATGGTTTGCCGATCCGGCACAAGACAGACTAAATAGACCAGATAAACCAGATAGACAATCCACCCTGTCGCGCTTTACGGTCGCTCCCCGCTATTCCCCCTACTAATGCCCAATAGTTATCTCCCTGGGAGTCTTGTATCTTCCCATGACGTGCCTGGCGGTATCCTATTGTCCTGGAAATGGGGGCAATGGAATGTTCACCGTGCCACAACAGCGTTATCGTAGACTCCGAGGAGGTGATGTTGGCGCTCGGAATTGTATTGAGCTACATGGGCCTACTCTATTTCGGCGCGGTCATCGTCCCGGGTATTGGTCTCTCCGGACATCTGCTGGCGCAAATGCCCGACGGTCTTTTGGATTGGGCCCATGCGCCGGGCTATGGAATCTTGGCCCTGTTGCTGACTTGCGGCCTGCAGCGGCGCGCATGGCCACTAGCCTATGCACTTCCAGTCGCAGCAGCTGCAGCC
Source organism: Nitrospira sp. (assembly GCA_031421455.1). Classification (GTDB taxonomy): domain Bacteria; phylum Nitrospirota; class Nitrospiria; order Nitrospirales; family Nitrospiraceae; genus Palsa-1315. The sequence continues at coordinate 11,140 of JANOOS010000335.1, read as the reverse complement.
TTAGTCTTCGGTCTCTGGACCGAAGTGTTCCAAGGATCAGTTGAAGGCAGGGAATCTAATGTCGACGATCTAATGGTGGATGCGATCGGAATCGGTCTCGCGGCGATAATGATGCTCTCTGCAACGGTAAGAAACAGAATCACTGCAATCTGCTCTTGGTCCTGATTGTCTCCTAGCACTCTGGTGCGCGCGTCTGTCTGGTTCTCTCGTTCGTGCAACCAAACAAACCAGAAAGACCAGATAAACCAAATAGACGAGATGCACCAGCCCCCGAGCTTAACCAGCTGTCCACCCACTGTTACCTTCAATCCAGTTGTACCACTGTGACAATAATGCTCGGGATTGTCGGTTCACCATCCGGTGCGATCGCCTCCAGTCCCATGCCTTCCTCGATTGTCTGTGCTGCCATCACAATATTCACTGTATCGCCTCGATTGAGAGGCAACACGGAGTTCATGATGGCAACGGTCTTTTCCTCGGGATCGATTAACACAGCCCGTATGTTCGAATTCGGCACATCGATGTTATTCACTCTTAACCAAAGGTCGATCCATCGGGGAGTGGCACCTCTCACCTTACCAACCTGCGGACCTGCGATGATCAGGTACATGCCGGACTGTTTAATGATGATGTCGCCTTTGTCGAAATCTATCGTGTGGACGTTTCCACCGGCATCTGATTGCGCGTCGAATAGAACCTCGATAGGTTTTAAGGTCGTAATTCTTTGAGTTTTGTTCGAGGAAAATTGACCGAATGCCTTTCTATAATCGCGGCCTCCTGAACTTCGCTCGTTGTCATCACGTGGTGCCATTTAGTGTTGTACCTCCTCTGCCAGATCAGGTTCGGAATCAATGAAGGAAGTTCGATAGGGTTTATCAACGATGTCTTTGAACGAACGAGTCTCATGGGAATAGGTTTGAAGCAGCTCGATCAAATAACTGACCTTCATTCTGCACACGTCATATTTCGGGAACTCCATCGTACCGTCCGGTTTTTGCTCCACAGATATCTCGCCAAGATAGTTGCAGACACCATCCACCCTATTCACCATGTCAGGGTCGAGCACATCGTTTGCGGCAGTGAGGATACTTCTCACTGATTGCAACACACGCCCCAACTTTGATTCATCCCTCCTGAGCTCAGAGAGCGTTACAGACCGCATCCATTCTGGTTTCTCATCATCTGTTAATCCCACGGTTAAGTTATAGTGAGCGATCGATCGTTTTGTGACGCTCATTGTAAACAGCGTGAGTTGAAAGAGCTGTTTCAGCTGCTTGGCAGCATAATCCATCCGTTTATGCCTCAGTGCCTCTTGAGATTCTATTATTTGGTCTAACCGTATCTGATTACGTTTTGACAAATAGTGAAAGAATATCGCCAAGAGAATTCCTATAACCAAGTCCACAAGCAGGAAAAGAGTTGGTGAGAGGTCGCACGTTAGGCTGTAGTCAAATCGTCCACAGGTAGGATCATCCGGACCAGAACCGAACACGAGATAGGGAACGAACGTCCCTGATACAAATCCCGCAAAAACAACGGCTGCGATAACTTTGGGCTTCTTACACCACTCCAAGATAGGCATGGGCATGAGTTTGTGAACTGCCATGATCTAATCCCGAGCGTTGAAGGCTAATTGTGGGAACAGTATTCTTAATTTATTCTGAAAGCAACCATCGAGGCAGAGGGTGCGATTACGTGCGGCATTCATCCTGCCGATGACATGATGCGCCTCATGAACCCCACGAAACCGAAACGGTGTGAAGCGTCAGGCGTGAGGGGTTTGGGTGGTGGAATGTTTAATGTTGAGTGATCAATGTTGAATGGTTGGGATGAGCGGCGAGGGAGGACGGCGAGTGGAACAAAGAAACAGGGACATTCTACGTTTTCATCGTCAGCTGGTCTATCCTCACATATTTCCCCTAAGCTCACCCGCGTTCTCTCTCCAGGAATGGCACACATGTTGGTCTAAGTGCGGCCGTCGAACGAGGCGGAACTTCACTCTTCACCTGTATTTAGCGAGGCGGCTGGTGTGGTCTCCACTGCGCGCATCGAGCGACCACCGCTTTATCGTGGGGCCTCTGCGAGCACAGGAGTTGTCTGCCCTCACATATTTCCCCTAAGCTCGTCCGCGTTCACTCTCCAGGAAGGGCACCCATGTTGGTCTAGTGCGGCCGTCGAACGAGGCCCTTTGGAGGGCGCGCGTTCCGGGAGCACAGGACCAACGTGGGTGTCCTTCCTCCCCATCCAAGCTTGCTCGTTCTCTCTTCAGGGATGGGGGCTGATTGATCTTCCACTGCGCGCAACTTTCTCACCCGCCCACCCACTGGCACGCCGAGACGTGCCATTACCCCGGGCGAGGGGCTTCTGCGACCGCGCGTTGCGCGAGCACAGAAGATCATCAGGCTCCATCCCCTCCCTGTTCTGCGAGCAAGGAGGGCACCTGGTCATTTTCCGAACCTTTCTTGATTCGAGTTCGCGGGCAGTTAGGTTTTGAACCCGATTCGTTTGACCTTGGATTCTGGCTCCGCCATGAGTTCACGAATCGCCTCGAAGACGACCCGAAACTGGCTGTCGTATTTCTTTTCCAATTCATTGAGGCGTCGAGCAAGTCCTTTATTTGAGCCGATCAGCTCTCGAAGCTGAACGAACGCTCGCATGATGGCAATATTGACTTGGATGGCGCGCTCGCTATGCAGTACGCTTGAGAGCATCGCGACCCCCTGTTCTGTAAAGGCATAGGGGCGGTACTGTCTTCCGCCTCTGTTCTTTGAGGTCACAAATTGTGACCTCAAAGCGGTTGTTTCTTCGCTTGTAAGCTGGAACATAAAATCAACTGGGAATCGATTGGTGTTTCTTTTCACGGCTTGATTGATCGCTTTCGTCGGCACTCTATACAGCTTTGCCAGATCTGTATCCAACATTACTCGGTGTCCACGGATCAGCAGAATGTTTCGCTCAACCTGTTCGCTCACTATTGGCACGGCCATGTTCGTTCTCTCACTGGTAGGAAGGTACTCGTGTGCGACACAGAAAAGCGCTATCTCTGTTCTAACAAGTCAATGAGCAGAAAGTCGAAATGGAAGTATTTAGGAGAGGTATGGATGGTGAGCATTTGAGGGCAAAGAAAGAGCGGGTCTGTACTTTCCCCGAGTCAACTTGGTCTATCTCAGGGTGCGCACATCGAACGAGGCGGAGCTTCACTCATCACCTGCATTCAGCGAGGCGGCTGGTGTGGTCTCCACTGCGCGCATCGAGCGAATGCTTGTTCATTTGGTCTATCTCGTCTATCTGGTTTGTTTGGTTGATCGGACTGGAAATTCATTCAGAAGAACCAGAAAGACCAGCCAACCAGACAGACGAACCGGGCGCGTTCCGCGAGCAGGAGGACGACCAGGCTGCCCTTCCTTTTCTATTACTGAATCGCGGAGAGCCGCCACTCCCCCTCTTGGATTCGCATGAAGGTCCAGGCTTCGCCGGATTCGGTCGGTATCTCTTCGCTGCCTTCGACGAGATAGCCTGGTTCTCCGCGCTGCTTCGTCAGAGACAAGTTGTAGTCACGGGCACTCCAGCGAAGTCCTGCCGTCACGTACTGCCTCGCCTGTTCGGTCCAGACCTCCAGGATCTCTGCACGGAGGAGCACCACATCCTCCACATGGTTCCGAATGTCCTGGCTGGTATTGTCGGCCAGGGCAGCGCTGAAATAATTCAACATCTCCGGCGTGACGAACTGCCGTAACTCGGTCAGGTCCTGATTGCTCCAGGCCTTTTGAACGTCGCTCAGGAGTTGTTGAAAGGCGGCTTTGTCGGCGGCGGTGATGCTATCGACTGACAGTTTCTGCCTGGTTGTGGCGGGCCGTCTTGCAGGCAGACTCTCTTTGGACGGATCGCGGCCTGTGACCCCTGAAAAATCAGGGAGGGAGGGCCGTTGTATTTTCAGGAAATAAAAAATCGTCGCCGCTGCCAGGAGCAGGATGAGCAGTAGAATTCCGGCTGAGCCGAAATCCTCGGTTGGTTTGTTGGGTTCGGCAGCAGGCGCATCAGCCTCGGTAGTCTGCGCGATGCTTTTCGTCGCCCCGAAGAGCATCTCACCGATCAATGATCCGGCGACTCCAGCTGCGACTCCAACTGGCAGGGGAGTCGCTTTCAGAATGAGGGTCGTTGTGTTCACGGTGAGCTCCCCGTTATCAGTTTCGTGGGCGCATCATGCGCCCGACGGCATATCCTAGCAACAATAGCCTCTTGAAGATGAAAAATTTGAGGCTAATGACTGGCCCGTTTGACCTGCTAAGTCTTAGAGGTTGCTCAGCGGGCACTGTTGGTGTGGGAGGGATCGACTACATTGATTAGTTACTTGAGGTATCTATGTGAAGTGGACGAAAGTAATAAGTTATAATGTTACGGATTTTTGGGCAGCTTGGATGGCAAGCTCCTCTGGTATGAGGTAGCGCCGTGGCCCTAAAATCGCTGTACCTATGCGCACCATGGTTGCGCCTTCGGCGATGGCGATATCCATATCTTCCGACATGCCCATGGAAAGCGTGTCGAGATCGTATCCATCTTTCTTGAGCCGACCATACAGTTCCGAGAGCATGTGGAATTGGCTGCGCTGCAAGGCCGTGGCAGTCGTGAGTTCAGGGACTGCCATCAGTCCGCGCAATTTCAGGCGGGGCAGGCGCACGACATGGGCTGCCAGTTGGGCCAGCTCATCAGGCGCGACACCGCTTTTACTCACTTCCCCGCTCACGTTTACTTGTAGGCAGATTTGCAACGGGGGCAGCGATTCGGGCCGGTCTTTCGCCAAGCGGTCGGCAATTTTTATCCGGTCCACACCGTGAACCCAGACGAAATTTTCCGTGATGCGTTTCGTCTTATTACTTTGGATCGGGCCGATGAAATGCCACTCAATCGGCAGATCGGTCAGAGCCGGCATTTTTGCCAGCGCTTCCTGCAGATAGTTCTCGCCAAAAACCGTTTGTCCTGCCTGCCAGGCTTCCCGCACTCGCTCGGCCGGGTGGGTCTTGCTTGCGACCAACAGTCTGATCTCGCTCGGTGGCCGACCGACAGACTGCGCGGCCCTGACAATGCGGTCTTTGACGGCTTGCAAGCGTGAGGCGACTGTTGTGGCCGGTTCCATTAGCGGTATAGGTGCTCGCGTGTGAGGGGCATGGTGTTGTTCAATCCGTTCGTGAAGAGGACATGATAGAGCCTCATGTCCCCATAGCGAAAGTTGGCAATGCAACCATTGATAAACATCCGCCACATACGAACGAAGGAGGCATCGTACAGGGCCTCGATCTTTTTGGCGTGGACCTCGAATCGCGCGCTCCACTCCTCAACCGTTCGTGCGTAGTGCAGGCGAAGGTTTTCGATGTCCGTCGGAATGAGTTTGACTTCGCACATAGTCTGTACGATTTCGCCGAGCGTGGGAATGTAGCCACCGGGGAAGATGTATTTCAACGTCCAGGGGTCGCCGGGTACTGGCCGCTCCTGTCCGATGGTGTGGAGCAGCCCGATGCCGCCTGGCTTCAAGATCGACTTCACCTTCTCCATAAACGTCGGAATGAACTGCTTCCCCACATGTTCAAACATGCCGATGGAGACGAATTTGTCGAATGTACCCTCAATCCTCCGATAGTCTTCCAGTACGATCGAAATCTCTTTCGACAGCCCCTCTCGCTTCAGGAGATCGGTTGCATACTCGACTTGCTGTTTGGACAAGGTGTAGCCGACGCCGCGCACTCCATAATGCTTCGCGGCATAGATCAGCATGCCACCCCAGCCGCAGCCGATGTCAACCAGTGTTTCTCCTGCCTTCAACTGAAGTTTCCGGCAAATGTGTTCGTATTTCTGCTGCTGCGCTTGCTCGAGCGTGTCGTTCTCATAACGGAAGTATGCACAGGAGTAGGCCATGCTGTCGTCAAGCCACAGCCTATAGAAGTCATTCCCGCGGTCATAGTGGTGGGCGACGTGTTTCGTCGAACGCGAGAGCGTGTTGAGCGATGCCTGGCGCAAGTGTTTGATGGCGAGTCTGGCTTTCAAGCCGATAGGCAGATTGAGGATTGCGTCGTCCGCTCCGAAGCGGAGCAATTGTGTGAAATCGCCCTCGACTTGAATGTCTCCTGCCATATACTCTTCGCCGAAGCCCAACGACCCGCTTTCGAGCGCATGCTCTGCCGCGCGCTTTGTGGCGATGGTGAGAATGAACTGTGGTTCACCGGCGCCATACGATTTTTTGACCCCATCCCAAAACTGCACCTGAAAAGACACATCTTTCGCATGATCGCTCAGCGCTTCGAAGAGTTGCTCGAATGTTTTTCGCATGACCGTCCTCTTCAGGCGTTTGAAAATAGAGGTTTGCTTTTGAGGGGGAGGCGTGAGTCTCCCTGAAAAGCCCCAACAAACGCCTGTGATTAGCTCTTTCCCAGGCCCTTGTCAAGCTGCCAATCGGCTGGTCATGCGGAGGGGGTGTAGGCTAAGCGATGGGGATGGCCTGTTGGCAGATAACTCCGCTGAAAAAACTGGGTTAAAAGAAACGAGATCAGCAGGGGTGACAGTCAGGCAAGATCATTTCTATCGCATGGGGGTTGTTTTTTATCAAAAAATAGCTGACAATGTGCGCCGATCATCAGTCAGCAGTTAACTGGTCAACCGACTCAATAACAACAATAAGAGGCTAAGCGATGAAATTAAAAAACATGCTGTGGGTCGCACTTGTATTGGCTATCCCTGCCAACGTGTTTGCGTATGGTGAAGGCGGTTCCGGTACGGGAATGTGCCAAAAGCTAAATTTCTCAGACTTCACGCCAGCCAATCATTCAGAAGTCGCCCAACAATCGGGGTTTTCATTTTTTGCCAGCGGCGCAGTCTATCCGAACGGCATTAAGGTTACGGTACGAGGCCAATCTGTACCAGTGACCGTGACCGCTAATAAAGATGGATATAAGGTAACCGGCAAGCTTCCTGCGATCCCATCAGGAGGGTACGCAAAGGTTAGTATTGAAGCTCGAGGCGTCAATCAATGTGAAGTCACCGCCGGATGGCTACTGAAAGTTAATCAGTAATCCCAGCCCAGCGTAGGTGACGATTCGATTTTCCGAGAATCGCCATAGTTAGGTCGGAATTTTTTCTAGTAGCTATGTCAGGGGGTCAGCTCAGGCTGACCCCCTTTCAGTTTTCGGAAGGCATTCAGGAACGTTTCCTGAACAAGGTCTTTGTCGTCCTCTTTTGCCTGCCTGCTAGCCGCATGATTCATTTGTTTTGATAGATAAGGTCGAATGCAGCCAGGGCCGGTCCCGCCATGATGGTCGGAACCGGCCCTGGCTTTCTAACGTGTCTGCTTATGAGACGGAGGGCAACTCAACGGAGCCGGTGATTCGCCAATGGCGACACCGGCTCCGTTTCAGTTCTATTGAGGAAAGGACTTTGGCGCTATGGCCTGCTGCCATCCTTCGCCATTCAGCGTGCGAAGAAACTCCACGAGATCCTTCTTCTCTTGGTCCGTCAGTTCGAGCGGAAGGATCAACGGATCCTGGTGTGGATTCTTAGCGCCACCTTGATTGTAAAAGTTCACAACTTCGTTGAGATTTTTGAAGCGACCATCATGCATGTAGGGTGCGCTTCGGGAGATCTCTCGCAAGCTCGGGGTTTTAAAGGCGCCGATATCCTCGGCATTCTTGGTCACCATGTAACGACCGAGATCGACCTTGTTGTCGTCCCAGCCGATTCCGAGGTTGTGAAACTTTTCGTCGGTGAAGTTGAATCCGGAGTGGCACTTTGTGCAGCGAGCCTTGTCCCGGAACAGGAGGAGGCCACGTTGGGCTTCTTGTGAAATGGCGCCAGCTTCCCCGCCCTGATCGAATCTGTCTGCGGGACTGTTGCCGGAAAGGATGGTGCGCTGGAAGCTGGCGATAGCCTTGCCCACGTTGCCGATCGTGATGTCTTCGCCGAAGGTTTGCAGGAAGAGTGTGTTATACCCGGGGATCTTTTTCATCTTCGCAATCATCACGTCGTAGTTGACAAAACCGTGTTCGATTGGATTCGTAAAGGGGCCAATGGATTGATCTTCCAATGTGGCGGCCCTTCCGTCCCAAAATTGAACGCTGCTGAACGCGCGGTTAAAGGATGCCGGCGCGCTACGGCCGCCCTTTTGGCCCTTGATGCCGGTGGAGACTGGTTGGCCGTCGGTAAAGCCTTTTTGTGCCAGGTGACAACTCGCACAGGCGATCGTGTTGTCAGCCGATAACCGCCTGTCGAAGAAGAGGGCCCGGCCTAACTCGACTTTCTGGGTTGTCATGGGATTATCGGGAGAAATGACCATGGCACTTTGTTCCAAGCCCAAAGGAATCTTGAACTTGTACTCGGTTGACATCACGGCATTCGCGCCGGGCGCCACGATCCAGGACGAGAGCATCGCCACTGAGCCGATGGCTAAGGCTCCGAGGAAGCTCTTGCGCAACAGAGAGGAACCTCCGACTGCCTGTCGGAGTTCAGTTTTCAGTACGGCTGGCTTCATTGGGGCTCCTTTCGTTTGGGTTGTCATGAGATGTGGCCTTGCATTTGATTGGTTTTCAGTCGGTTCTGGTTATTCACTTCGGAAGATCAAAGAATTCGAGGCTCTGAACTGATTGGCAAGTTATCATGGCGCGAATCGTAGCTATCATGGTCTTTCTTTGCAAGTTCTTTTTTCCAGCTGTGCTGCCTTATTCACCCTGTTATCAATCTGCCGTCTGACAGACTGGTTGGACGTCATTGACTCGAAGTACGCGCTTCTTCTATCAGCGCTGTAAGCTCCGGAGGAATCGGCATGCTCTTGAAGGGGTTGACGTTTGTGCCGCCTGTATTTCCCCGCGGCACCAGGCCTACAGCAGTGCTGATGGCAGCGCCAGCGATGCGCAGTAGCTGACCCAAACATTCTCGGACGTTGCGCTGACGGATCCCCCAGAGAAACATGTGCCAATGCACGCGAACGTGCTCTACCGTCGATGCCTGCCCAAGTATGTGCGCGCGTTCCAGGTGTGAGAAGGCGATGTCTGGTTGCCCTTGTGCGTCGGCTTGATAGGCAGCAAGAATTTCCCTCTCCACGTATGGACGGATGCGTCGGCCGAACTCGCTCACTCATCGCTCCTTGCCGCTCGACCCATGAGAAACGAGAAGGTTTCGCTTTGTAGCCCGATTGCTTGCGTGCATATTAAGCAGCCACAAACTTCAGCGCCGCGCCGTTGATGCAGTACCGTAGTCCCGTCGGCTTGGGGCCATCCTTAAAGATATGGCCTTGGTGTCCCTCGCAACGGGCGCAGTGGACTTCGGTCCGGGGAAAGATCAATTTGTAATCGGTAGTGGATTCGACCACTTTGGGGTCGATCGGTTGCCAAAAGCTGGGCCAGCCGGTTCCGCTGTCGAACTTGTGCTCAGACGAATAGGCCGGGAGGTCACAGCCAGCGCAGTAATAGATGCCGGTTCTTTTGTTATCGTGCATGTTGTCGGTAAAGGGCCGTTCGGTGTTCTCATGCCGCAGGACTCCGTAGGCCATCGGTGCAAGGAGTTTCTTCCATTCCTCATCGGTTTTTACGACCTTGACAATCTGACCGATTTCAATCTTTGGCGGCATAGTTGTGCTCCTTTCTTGTTGGGTTGTTCCAACGGTGAGTCGAGGAACAGAAAGTATCCTTACATATGGTCTTGTTCGAGGTCCAGGGCGGCTTAATGTTAGCGATCGACAAAGATTCCACCTTGGGGATGGAAGAAGAGTTTTCCATTACCGGGGCGAACATTGTCCGGCATTAACACGTCAGGTGGCAGTCTGTAGGTGTCTTTGCCGTCGAGATCGAAGAAACCGGCAACACTCTTTTCTGCGGAGTCTCCGAAGCCCGATGGGGCTTGGTACTGGTCCGTCCCTCCATCGTCGATGAAGAGCCCCCAACTTGCATAGTCGGCTCGTCCGAGACCGGTTGAGTGGTTGAAATCATAGGTGTCCAGGCCGTTTCCTGCATCGAACAACAGGCTCACGCTGCTGTCCCAGGCTACTCCTCCATTGTAAAATGGGCCGGAGGAACCGTAACGATCGTCTCCCTGCCGGTCGATGAAGAGGCCAACCCCGTAATGGGCGGAGGCGCCATGTCCATAGCGAGCGGCATTGTGCTCGTCGTCGCCATCCAAGTCTAATTTCATCCCGGCGCCGAAAAAGTAGCCTTGCCCCTGTGAGAAGTTCGCGCTTTCGTAATGGTCGCGCCCTTCGATATCCAACAAGATTCCCCAGCCGCCGGCCAAACTGTGGGTCTGCCACTCGACTTTCTTTGTCAGAATCCGTTGCCCCGATCCGGCGCCCAGCCCGAAGCAGTCGAACTGATAGAGGGGATCGCCCGGTTTCCCATTGGGGGCGTCTTGCGCATTATAGGCGCTGGGATAGGTGTCGCCGCATTGATAATGGTCGTCGCCGGAGATATCGATGACGGCGCCGACTCCCAGGGGGCCACCGAATCCGATGGCGAAGCCATAGCTGGTATAGCGGTCGTTCCCCGCCGCATCGAGCAAGAGGCCGAGCCCTCCTATCGCTGCGCCTTGGGTCAAGCGGTTGCCCATGTAGACATCGTCGCCGTTTGTGTCGAATAAGATTCCGAGTCCCCCGAATCCAGCGCCTCCCGACCCCATACCGAGCTGGTAGACATCGTCGCCGTCGTGATCGATTAGCAGCCCCACCCCCAGCCGTCCGGTGGCCAGTCCGAGAGGAGCCCCGGCATAGGTATCGTCTCCGTTGAGATCAATGACGACGGCATTGCCCTGCTCTTCGTTTACAGACGAGGCAATCATGCCCCGGTAGAGATCGTTGCCTCCCACATCGATAATCAGACCGATGTACTTGTCTAGTTCATAGGTATTCGGTCCAGGGCCTCCAATAATAATCAGTCCATAGGATGTTTCTTGGACCAACAGGACATCACCGGTCACGCCGGGAGGTACGGCGGAAGCCGGCAGGGGTTTTATCCATGCCGCGGCGACCTGGTGAAGCCAGCGCTCATTGGCGAGGCGAGCGAGGACCTGGGCCGCTGCAATGAGGCTGGCATAATCGACCTGTCCTTCGAGCAGTTCAGCAAACCGGAGATCGGCTTTGATTCGCGCGCCCGTCCGGTCTGACAGGTTTGAA
>JANOOS010000334.1:0-2887 GCA_031421455.1 Nitrospira sp. | reverse complement strand
CCGAGCATGACCTGAACAGATCGAAGATCCGCGCCGCCTTCGAGCAGATGCGTCGCAAACGAATGCCGGAGCATGTGAGGCGAAATGACCCGTGTCATTCCTGCTCGCCGTGCACGGCGTTGCAGCAACTTCCAAAAGGCTTGCCGCGTCAACGGCCCGCCCCGCCTCGATACGAACACATACCGTGAAGCCCGCTTTTTGAGGAGCCGTGGCCGCGCCTCTTCCACATACTGCTGTAGCAACTGCCTGGCCCCCTCGCCCATTGGCACAAGCCGCTGCTTCGCGCCCTTACCCGTGACCCGGAGGTACCCGACATCAAGATTTGCCTGCGCGATTTCGGCCATCACCAACTCCGATACGCGAAGCCCTGTCGCATAGAGCAACTCCACCATCGCGCGATCACGCAAATCTTCAGGGGTTGCGACTGGCGCCAGATCCAGTAATGATGTGACGTCGTGCTGCGATAATGTTTTCGGCAGTCGAACGCCGCGCGATATCGGCGCCAGACCAACGGTTGGATTCACCTCGATCATCCGTTCCCGCGTCAAAAAACGGAGCCATCCGCGAATAGCCGAGAGGCAGCGTACAGAAGAGGCGCGAGACAGCCGCGCCTCGTGCAAAGAGCGGAGAAATCCCGTCAACGTCTTCTGCGATAAAGCCCCGATCGGCACAACACCGGTTCGATGCAAGTAGGAGTGGAATTTACTCAAGTCGCGGCGGTAGGCTTCAACCGTATTGACGGAAAGACCACCCTCCACCCGGAGATGGCTCAAATATCGCTCAGCCAGCGGATCCAGCATCATCTGTGCGATGATAGCCAAACGCTCGGATGAACACAACGAAGGCTATCGGGGTTTACCTTGACACCCCGACAGGATTTCCGATAGTAGTCACATGCGAATGACAAAGCCCTCAGACCTCCCGCAGGATGCTGAAAAAGTCCGCCAGCGTGAGAAAGCCGTTATTGGGTTTATTTGGTCTGTTTCGTTTGTTTGGTTGAATGAAACTAACCAAATAAACCAAATCAACCAGATAAACAAAACAAACCAGTTTGAGCATTCTACGGCTATTTTGTCATCAACGTCATTGGTGAGATCCCAACGGTGTTTTTATATAAACCGAGGTTTCCCTCAGCCTGCTAGGAGCTCATGGCCCGCCTGTTGATATCTTTGTTCTCACATCGGACGCACACCCTTTCTGCACGCTGGTGCCTGTCCCTTATCCTTGTCTGGGGCATCCTTGGGCCGATCACTGCGTTCGAGTTCAATTCGCCCGTCTATGCAGAAACAGTATCCGCCAGCCCTGCGAGCCATCCCACGCTGAAGCAGGCGAAGCGCCTGATCGACGCAGGCCAGGCGGAAGAAGCCATCACCACACTCCGCCGCTTTCTGGCCACCTCCCCGAAGCCAGAGCTGCTCGACGACACCTATCTACTCCTCGGAGCAGCCCTACACAAGGCAAAGCAATATACGGACGCCTTAAAATACTTGCAGCAACTGCAGACTGAGTTCCCCGACTCAGAGGTGACAGAGCGAGGCAAGTTGATGCAGGCCCGAGTCCACGCAGCGATGGGGAACCTCGATCTGGCCTTGCCGATATTGACAGGCCTGCGCAATCTTTCCAAAGATGACAGCACGAAACGAGAAGCCCTGCGGCTGAGCGGCGATTTCTACGCGCAAAAAAAAGACGCGACCCGCGCCATACAGGCGTGGCTCGATGAAGTGGCCTTGGGAACCGACGACCAAGCGGAAGACGTGCGAAACCGCATCCGCGATCTGGCCAGCGAAACGTCCGACAAAAAAGCCCTCGATCAAATCCGTGACACCTTTCCGCGCAGTTTTCCCGGCGATCTCGCATCCCTCCGACTCATCGACCTCTACGTCGCCCGAGGAGAAGAACACCAGGCCATCCGGCAGATCCAGCAATTTCTCATGAATTTCCCGACCCACCCGCACTCAGAGAAAACCTCGGAACTCCTCACCACACTCCAAGCTAAACTCAAATCCAACCAGTTTTTCATCGCCGCGGTTCTGCCGCTTTCAGGAAAACTCGCCCCCTTTGCCGGTGAAGTTCTCAGCGGGATTCAGCTGGCGGTTGAAGCCAATAGAGACCGGACAGGGAGCGCGTCGGTCGGCCTTATTGTCAAAGATTTTGAATCGGACTACGCCTCGTTTTTAGACGATTTTTCCGAGCTGCTGAACAACGATCGCCCTCTCGCCGTGATCGGTCCCCTCCTCTCGAAAAATCTGCCGGTCATGGCTGAACTCGCCGAACGGGCTCACATCCCGTTGATCACGCCCGCGGCGACCTTCCCCAACGTCAGACGACTCGGCAACTATGTGTTCAGTACGGCGCTCACCTATCAACTGCAAGCCAAACGAATCGCCTCCTATGCCATCAAGGAGCAAGGCTTTCGCCGATTCTGCATCCTGCACCCCGACACCATCTATGGTCGCGAGTTGGCCCGGCTCTTTGCCCAGGAAGTGCGCCAACACGAAGGGGAAGTGATCGCCGTTGAGTCGTACAAAGAGGGCGAAGCCGACGTGAGCGCGCAACTCAAACGCATGAAGGCAGAGGACCTCAAGCGATATGGCTTATCCGTGCCGCTCGATCAAACGAAACTGACCGGGAAATTGACAAAGCTGGACAAGAAAGTTTTCTACACACCGGGTTTCGATGCGATCTTCATTCCAGGCCGCGCAGCCGACGCCGGCATCATCACCTCCCAGCTCAATTTCCACGACATGAAAGTGCCCTTCCTCGGCACAAATGGATGGAATTCGCAGGATTTCGCCCGCACAGACGATTCGTCGATCGATGGAGCCGTGTTCGTCGACGGCTTCTTTGTGGACAGCCCCATGCCTACGGTGCAGGATTTTGTGGCCCG
>JANOOS010000333.1:0-2378 GCA_031421455.1 Nitrospira sp. | reverse complement strand
ATCATGGCCTTCGCGGCATAGGTGAAGGCCGTGTCCCAAGACACGCGCAACATATCGTCGAGGAAGCGGCTGTCGAACTTATACTTGCGCTTCGTTTCCGACGTGAGCTCCGGCGAGCCGGCATCCATCCACTCCTTCCATCCCTTCCGCATCAGTGGCCCCTTCAACCGATAGGGGCCATAGACCCGGCGATGGAAGGTAAACCCCTTCAAGCACATCCGCGGGTTATGGGCAAAGGTGCCGCGGTTGCCATAGAGGTCTTCATAGGTTTGATGATCGTAGTTTTGTTCGACCCGCATCACGATGCCGTTTCGCACAAAGGCCCGCACGCGGCAGGCATGCGTGTCATTCGGAGAACAGACCCAGGTGAAGGACGAATCGTAGCGGTACTGGTCATGATAGACCCGTTCCCAGGACCGATCCGGATAGTCTCCCAAGGGGTTCCCACCCTCAATGACCGGCTGGAGCGCCGTCAACGCCAGGACATTATCCGCTACGGCCACGGCCGCGACCGTCCCTGCTGTGACTTTTAAGAACTGCCTCCGTGACAAAAACATGGGTCACACCTCCTACAGTTGAGGGCTTCTATCAAGCCCACGTGACGTCTCTAAACTCTTACAGGGAGAACTTTGCTCCCTCTTATTTCTTGAGAATCTGAAGCAATGTCATGAATATGGCTGCCATCTCAGCCGTTGGCAGCTACTCTAGTTCTGTCACATGAACATTCCATGAAGGGATTATGAAGATTTCTTCATCATTCTGAAGTGTCTTGGGGATGAACGATGGTTCCAGAGTCTTTTTATCCAGGCCTTTGCGGATCGTAGATGCGATATGGCCTCATTGGACGGGAAACGAAATGATAATTCCTCCCATCACATCGTAGAGCTTGTAGTCCTTCTTTGTGCTCAGCTCATGGTTGTTATGGCACGCGACACAGGACATGGAAACGGCCCGGTCCGCAAATATCGCCTTGAAAAAATGTTTGTCACTTTCAGTAATGATTCCCGTATAGGGCTTCCGGGGATTCTTTGCCACCGCTTCCAGGCCTGTTCGTTCGAACTGATCAGCAGGCCCGTTTTTTTTGTAAATTGGCCCCAGGCTGGCCAACCGAACACGAAGCCCGAGTCCGAGCCCCTGAACCTCTTGACCAGCCATCTGTAGCATTTGAGCCGGAAGAGGCACCGTCCCCTTCGCTTTCCATTCTTCCGCCGCCACAGTGATTTTGAGATCCTGCAGCCGTTCCACGACATGGGCGGAATAGATGGTCCGATCAGCCTGAATGATCGCATGAATGTACTCTGCAACCACTTCCGGTGGAATTCCCGCTGTCTCTCCGGCCTGCGCGACATCTACTGCGACACCGGTGAGCATGATGGCGCAGAGTCCGCCAAGGATCCGTCCCGCTATTCTCTCGATCATGGCAAACCTCTTAATCAGCTTTCTGAAGCAGAACCTGCTTCGGAAAGAGTACATCGTCATCGGGGTTATGGCATCCATCACCGCCCATCTCCTGACTTCCTCGATTCTACCAATAGGCCCTCACAAGTCTCGAAGTCCGGTTACCGGGATCAAGGTTTCGTATGCAGCATAAAGATCTCCCCTCGCATGCTGTCATCAGCAAACTTCCCATGGATATTGCACCAGAAATGAAACTGATCAAAGCCGGCGTCAGGGATGTCAAAGCGAAGCGTCACGCTGTCTCTCGGCTCAACCCGAACCCCGACCGCGGTGTGGGTATACACGAGGGTCGCCCGGCCTGAAATCTGAAGGTCCTCCGCCTTTAGGAGCAAGGGCGAGACGAACTCATGCGCCACATTGTCCTCATTGCGGAGCTGGATGACAATGTCCCTTCCGACTGGTAACGAGAAGGCTGGATTCGGCAGAGGGTTCCCTGGTTGTGCACCTTTGATCACGTGAAAATATTTGTCCTTCATCACAAGGACCACATCGGGGTCATACAGCGACTCCTCGGCCGAACTGATTTCGCCAATCCCTAGCCCAAGGGCGAGCGGGATAACGAATGCTGTCAATGACAATCGTGACATTATCAGCCGCCGATCTCACCCCTGGTCTCTATGATCAGCAATTCCCCGCGCATTTTTTGTCCATGATCCTTCCCATGGACATTGCACCAGAAGACATCATAGCTGGATTCTGTGCCACCATATTGGTCCGCCTTCGCCACAGGGGCGTTAAACTCAAGGGTCACCGTTTGCCCTGGATCGACGCGAACTCCGGTGGCTCGTGCTGTCTTGACCAAGGTGGCGTTGCCCGAAATGCGGAACGGGACATCGCGGAACAGTGTGGACATAAACTCATGCGCCACGAGATCCCGGTTGCGAAGTTGAATGACCGTCGGCGTCCCTGCTATGAGAGTA
>JANOOS010000332.1:0-1822 GCA_031421455.1 Nitrospira sp. | reverse complement strand
GTCATGATCCATCGGGAAAGCATCATTCATTCTCTGGTAGAATATCAGGACCGATCAATGATCGCGCAATTGGGATTGCCGGATATGCGGACCCCTATTTCTTATGCGATGAGATATCCTGGGCGCATGCCGCTGGACCTTCCTTCATTGGATCTGACGGAGATTGGGAAGTTGACGTTTTGCAAGCCGGACCACGACCGCTTCCCCTGCTTAGGTCTTGGCTATGAATCCCTGCGGATCGGCGGCACGATGCCGGCCACGATGAACGCCGCAAATGAAATCGCCGTCGAGGCATTCTTAAACGGAGGTATCCGGTTCACCGACATTGTGGAGATCATTCGCAGCACTATGGACGTCCACACCACCAAAGACGTCGAGACCTTGGAAGATGCGCTGGAGGCGGATCGCTGGGCTCGAGAGAAGGCTGAGTCGTTGGTAGTCGCATTAGCACGCTAGCAGGATGCTCAAACTGGTTTGTTTTGTTAATCTGGTTCATCTGGTCTGTTTGGTTTAACTAAACAAACGAGACAAACCAAATAACGGTCTTCATACGCTGGCGGATTTTTTCAGTATCCTGCGGGTCTACACGAAGGAGCATACACTGTGTTCATGGCACTTACCTGGTCCCCCGATACCGTCTGGTTGCTCTTGCAGAAGGCATGGTGGTTCCTGGTCGTTCTTGGCGTGTTAGTCGCGTTCCATGAACTCGGGCATTTCTTGGCTGCTCGCTGGGTCGGCGTCAAGGTCCTCAAGTTTTCCCTTGGATTCGGACCAAAGATCTTCGGCCGAAAAATGGGCGAAACAGAATATCTCCTCTCAGCCATTCCGCTCGGTGGCTATGTAAAACTGTTCGGCGAAGATGAGACCGAAGCGACGACACAGGAGGATCGCGCGCGGTCGTTTGCCCACAAAGGATTGTGGGACAAAGTCCTGATCGTTGCCGCGGGACCTGGATTTAACTTTATTCTGGCGTATTTTATTTTTGCCGGATGGCTCGCGACCGGAGCTCCACTTCCTGTCCCGACGTTCCAGGATCTCACCCCCGATATTGAAGCGATGGTTCCCGGCTCTCCGGCCGACACCGCAGGCATCCATATTGGAGATCGTGTCAGCCGAGTCAACGGACAAGACATTTCAACCAGAACAGAACTCTTCGATGCTGTGGCAAAGAGTAAAGGACAGGCACTGACGATCGAGATTAAACGAGGCGAACAGATCAAAACGCTGACGGTCACGCCCACCACCGCACCCGGACCACAAGCCTCTGCGCAAGAACCCGGATACTATCTGGGCGTCGAAGACGCGCCACCCCTCGTCACATCGGTCACACCAAACTCTCCGGCGGAAAAAGCCGGGCTCCAAGCCGGAGACCATGTCGTCAAGATCGAAGACCAGACGATCCATACCTGGTCCCAGATGACCGGGATCGTAAAAGAAAGTCCCAATCGCCAACTACACATAGAGGTCTTGCGGGAAGGGCATCGCACTTCGTTGACCGTGACGCCCTCAGTTGAGAAAGCGACGGTCAACGGCCAGCCCGTCGAAGTCGGCAAGATCGGCATTGCAGGACCCGGCGGCCGTTCGATTATCCGCTCCAACACCCCTCTCCTGGCCCTCTATGACGGATTGCGAGCCACCTGGGGCTTGACCGAGCTGACCGTAGTAGGCCTCTATAAAATGATCGTGGGGGATATCTCCAGTAAAAATATCGGCGGCCCGCTGACGATCGCCAATATCTCCGGTGAAGCCGCTTCGCAGGGGGCCGCAAATGTCATCTATCTCATCGCCATTCTGAGCATCAATCTCGGCGTCCTCAACTTGC
>JANOOS010000331.1:0-9579 GCA_031421455.1 Nitrospira sp. | reverse complement strand
GCCTATCTGGCCATCCATAATGAGATTTCGGCAGGGCTGGTCATCTCCGGATCTATTCTCTTGGGGCGGGCGCTGGCCCCGCTCGATCAAATGATTGGAGGGTGGCGCGGGTTTCTCGGGGCGCGGGAGGCCTATCGGCGGCTCGATATCCTCCTCCGCACCATCCCGGAACGAGAGTCCCGGATGGCGCTGCCGGAGCTCCGGGGGAAGATCACATTGGAGGAGCTCGTTATTTCGGTTCCAGGCCGGACGGAGCCAATTCTCAACGGGATCACGCTCACCATCGAGCCAGGGACCACGGTGGCGCTCATTGGGCCAAGCGCAGCGGGCAAATCGACATTGGCACGGGCGATGCTCGGCCTCTACCCTCCGGCGCACGGACGGGCGTGCCTCGATGGAGCGGACATCCTCAACTGGGATCGGATCCAGCTCGGTGAGTCTATCGGGTATCTTCCCCAAGACGTCGAATTGCTCGACGGCACCGTGGCGGAGAATATCGCCCGCTTTGGGGCGGTCGATGCCAAACGGGTGACGGAGGCCGCGCAGTGGGCGGGGATCCATGAGATGGTGCTGACCTTGCCGCAGGCCTACGATACGCCGCTGATCGGCGGGGGCGTTGCCCTCTCGGCCGGACAACAGCAGCGCATTGGAATTGCGAGGGCGATCTATGGGCGCCCGCGAGTCGTGGTCCTCGATGAACCCAATGCGAACCTCGACATGGCTGGCGATAACGCCCTCATGGCGACGATCCAACAGCTCCAACGGGACGGCTGTACCGTCGTGGTGGTCACCCATCGCACGAATGTGCTCCAGGTGGTGCAGAAGATCGCGATGATCATCGGCGGCAAAGTCGCCCGCTATGGGCCGCGTGACGAGGTTCTGGCGGCGATGGCCAAACAGCCGCAATCACCAGGTCCGGCAAAGCCGACCAGGTTGGGTTCGAGAGGACCCGGCATGCCGGAACCACAAGAAGTGGCATGACATTGTGAGGAGGAGAAGGGATATGGTGTGCGGTGGCTAAACAGTTGCTGGAAGCCCCACGTCCGTTGTTGAGCGACGATCGTGCGATCCGCCTGCAGGGGCTGGCGCTCGTGCTGGTGGTCTTCGGCGGATTCGGAACCTGGGCCTCGCTGGCCCCCCTCATGAGTGCCGCCTTGGCTCCCGGCGTCATCACCGTCGAGCACTATCGCAAAACCGTCCAGCATCTTGAGGGCGGGATCGTTCGCACGCTTGATGTGCATGACGGGGACTCCGTGGAGCAAGACCAGGTGCTCGCAACCCTGGACGATACCCAATCCCGTTCCCAGCTCGAAATCTTTCGGGGGCAACTCTATAGTCGGATCGCACAGGAAGCTCGCCTGGCTGCGCAGCGCGACGGACTCCGATCCGTGCACTATCCCCGGGAATTGCTTGCGCACCGCGGGGATTCGCGGGTGCAGGAAGCAATCCGGTTGCAGGATCAAACGTTCCGGGTGCGTCAGGCGGCGACCGACGGCGAGACTGCCGTGTATCGCCGACAGATCGATCGACTGCGGGCCAAAGTGGAGGGGCTCCAGGCGCAGAAGCTCAGCAAAAATCGCCTCGTGGACTCCTACAGCGGCGCCATGGCCGACTTCAAGAGCCTGCTGCAGGAAGGGTACACCGAAAAGCAAAAGGTCGATGAATTGGAGCGTGCCTTGGCCCAGAGCGAGGGGCAACGTGAGGAGGTAGTATCCGACATTGCGGCGAGCGAGTTGCAAATCGCCGAGATTGAACTGAAGATTCTGCAGTTGCAGAAAGATATACAACGGGAAGTGGCCAAGGAACTGAGCGATATCCAGGCCGAATCATTCGGACTCCGAGAGAAGGTGCAGTTGCTTGAAAGTATGGAGAATCGCACCGTCATCAAGGCCCCGGTCTCCGGGATGGTGCTGGGGCTGGCCGTGCATACCATCGGGGCGGTCATTCCCCCGGGAGGCCGACTGCTCGATATCGTGCCCAAAGATCAGAAGCTGATCATCGAAGCCCAGGTCGCTCCCACCGACATCGATCGAGTGAAGGTGGGGCAGCTTGTGGAGGTACGGTTCAGCGCGTTCAAGACCCGCGATGTGCCCATGATCATGGGTACGCTGATCAGTCTCTCGGCGGATCGGATGGACCCGGCCAGCGCAGACTCCAGGAATTCCAGGCAGTCCAGCGGAGGCAACGCTCCGTACTACCTGGTACGTGTGGCCGTCTCACACGAGGGGCTGGAAGCGTTGAGTGCGGCGAAGCTCGAACTGGTGCCGGGCATGCCTGCAGAGATACTCATCAATACGGGAGAGCGGACCCTGGTGCAGTATTTGGTAAAGCCCCTGACGGATACCTTCAAACGCTCCTTCATCGAGGATTGAGCGGAGGCACGACGCGGTCGCCCGACAAACCCGATGGGTGTGCTGGCGACCACTTACACGGCGGACTATACGACGATGGCTAATATATTCCTTCTTGTCTTGATCCTGACGATACTCAGCCCGGCTGCCGAGGCTGCAGAACGGCAACCGGCCAATTTGCTCCAGCTCTACGATCTGGCCCTGGGCACCAATCCGGTGGTGGAGGGACGGAAGTATTCCGTCGTGCAGGCGGAAGCCCAGCATGATCAGGCCCGCAGCAAACTCTTGCCGCAGGCCTCGGCCACCGGCAACCTTTCGTGGAACGAATTTACCCAGGAGACCTCCAACCCCTTCACCGGGCAGACAACAAGTAACACCTCGCAATTTCAAGGGTTGCGCGGCGTGGTGCAGGCCCGGCAAGCGCTGTTCGACCTAGCCTCCTATCGAACCTATGAAGGAGCCGAGTTTACCGTCAAGCAGGCTGAGCAGGACTTGGATAACGCACGCATGGGCCTCGCCACCAATTTGGTCGATCGGTACTTAGAGTTCTTGCAGGCCCATGATGAGGCTAGTTACTTGCAGGGCGAGCTGGACTTGACCGAGGGGGATATGCAGCGGATACGCCGCATGTACGAGCGCACCATGGCGAAGGTCACCGATGTCTACGAAGTGGAGGCCTACTACCAGACGCTCAAGACGCGCGAACTCGAAATCCACAATGCGAAGGCTGTCGCGTTGGAAAAGGTGCGGGAGGTGGTCGGTGTACCGGTCGCCGATCTGGCCCGGCTCACGAAAGAAGAGTTGCCGCCGGTTTCCGGGGAGTCCGACCAGTGGGTGGCCGACGCGGTCACGCGTCATCCGGCGATTCGTGCGTTGCACCACGCGATGGACGCGGCCGCCAAGGCCATTGCCAGCCAGTGGGCTAACCATCTCCCACAGTTGTTCCTACAGATGTCCGGCATCTATGCCAAGAATGGCGGGTTCGACAACCGTCAGCTTGACCCCTACACGGTCGGGACCTTGGGATTGCAGCTCAGTGTGCCCTTGTATTCCGGTGGAGGTACGAAAGCCGCGGAACACGAAGCCGTCGCCCGCTTCGAAATGATGAAGTACAAGCACATGGAAAAGCAACGCGAGATCGAACGGGAGACGAGGACCGCGTATCTGAGTGCCCAAACCGGATACTCCCGCATTGCCTCGACGGCGCGAGAGGTGGGGGCCCGGGTCAAGGCGCGGGACGGTCAGCAACGGGGCTATGAGTTGGGAGCCTCCACGATTATAGCCCTGCTGGAAGCGAAAAAGAATCTCTTAAAATCCCGTTCCGCACACGCCAGGGCCCGCTACGACTATGTACGGTCCTTGGTTGCGTTACGGGTCTGGGGTGGGATCCTCACGCGTACGGATATGGAGGAAATCAACAGTTGGTTGGCACAGAGCTGATGGACGTCCATCAGGACGTGGCCAAGCGATCAGCATCCCCGCTGAGTTCTCAAACGTCAAACAGGCGTGCAAATCCTCTAACCGATTCCCCCCCCACCGTGTCCGGTCCTCGTCGTTTGTGCTAGTCTCCTCAATCGATGACGCCCCGCTCACATCATACCGGCCTGGCCGTGATTGCGGTGTTCAAGGTGGTGAAGGGTCTGCTGTTACTCCTCCTTGGGTTGGGCCTCCTCAAATTGGTTCATGCTGAGATTGCCACGCTGTTCTCGCTTCTGATCGAAGCGCTTCATTTGAATGCCGACTCGAGCAGGTTCTTATGGTGGCTTGATTTTTCGTTGTCGTGAGCTTAGCCTAATAAAAGTTGAATATGTCTGAGGATGCCCATGGCGAAGGTCACTCAACTCAAGATCGAGTTGGAACTAGAAGAAGATGGCCGCTGGATCGGCGAGGTGCCGACGCTGCCTGGTGTGATGGCTTATGGGCAGACTAAAGCTGCCGCGCTTGCGGCTGTCCAAGCTCTGGCACTTCGGGCAATGGCCGATCGCCTCGAACATGACGAGGCGGTGCCTGAAGAACTGCTGAATGTCTCATTCATAGCGGCATGAGCCGTTGGCCCTCGACGCAAGCCTCCCGCGTTCTCTCCGCGCTTCTCCACATCGGATGGCACATCAAGCGCACCGCCGGCTCTCATAAAATCCTGCAACGAACTGATTGGCCTGACGTCGTCTTTGCGTTTCACGACCGCGACGAAATAGGCCCGCGTATGCTGGCCCGGCTATCCAAGGTAACAGGGCTCAAACCAGAAGATCTTTGAACTGCAGCCCTGCCAGCCGTGCCAGAGTCCGTTTCTCGTTGAAAGCCCGAAACGTTTCATGTCTCACGTTTCACATTTCTCGAGAGAGGAGCCTCGCCAGCCGGCTGCCGCGTCCGATTCTCGTTGTTTGTGCTAGTCTCTTGAATTGATGACGGCACCTTCCCACCATACCGGCCTGGCTGTGATTGCGGTGTTCAAGGTGGTGAAGGGGCTGTTGCTACTTCTCCTCGGGTTGGGCCTCCTCAAGTTGGTGCATGCCGAGATTGCCACGCTGTTCTCGCTTCTGATCGAAGCGCTGCATTTGAATGCCGACTCACTCCTCATCCATGCCCTGGTTCTGAAAGTGGATGCGTTGCAACCGCATACGGTGCTGCTGGCGGGGTTCGTTAGTCTGGGTTATGCGGGAATGTTGTTGGTGGAGGGTGTCGGGCTGTGGCTGGAGCTCACTTGGGCTGCGTATCTGACGGTGGTCTCGACGAGCCTGCTGCTTCCATTCGAACTCTACGAGGTCTTTGAACGGGTGTCGATGCTTCGGGTCTGCGTGCTGTTATTGAATCTGGTCATTGTGTTTTATCTAGTCAGCCAATTGAAGCGGCATACTCTCCGCTCGCGTGGGCATCTCCCAGGGCATGACTCAGTCGCATGATGAAAGCGGGATTCACGCTATTTGCGTTTCACCTTTCGCGAGTGAAAGGTTCCGCCAGGAACCTACGGCGTCAGAGGCGCAAAGAGGTGCCGCCAATAGGTTCTGAGCATGGCTTCGTGCCGATAGTGGGGTGTACTTCCTGAACAATTGACAGCTACAGTGCCTTGACGTACCCTTTCGGTACGCGTCGCACGATGCCGTACGATTATTGACAGGGCTTCGTTTTTTAACCAGCACACAAGGAGCACATTCTTATGGTGACAAGATTGATTATGCCACTCGTGGTTGTCGGCGCCGTGCTGCTCGTGGCAGGCACGGCGACGGCGGCTGAAGAGAAGCTGAATGTGGAGTATTCCGCAGACCAGGTGATCGAAGCCGAAGACGGAGCAATGAAGGGTCGTATATTTTACACTCCCACGAAGGAACGCCGCGAGATGAACCAGGGTGGGCAGAACATGATCATGATTACGCGTCACGATAAGAAGGTTGCATGGACGGTGATGCCGGAAGAACATATGTATATGGAGATGGCCATGAAGCCGTCTGCCGATAAGGACAAGACGGACATCTCTGCGTACAAGATCGAGCAAACTCCAGTCGGCCAGGAGATGTTGAACGGCGTGAACATGAACAAAAGCAAGATCATCATGACCCACAGTAGCGGGAGTAAAATGGGCGGGTTCATGTGGATGACAAAGGAAGGCATCATGGCCAAGATCGATGCGATCTCAGTCGAAAAGGGCAGCAAGGATCGCTTTAAGATGGAGCAGACGAATATCAAGGTTGGAAAGCAGCCTGCCGACTTATTTGAACTTCCGCGTGGTGTGGAAAAGATGGATATGGGCGGCATGGGTATGGACATGATGAAGGGCATGATGGGGCGATAGGGAGGCGGCTGTGAAGACGACCACGATCGGGAGTTGTGTCATAGCGGTCGTTATCGGACTCTGGGGTTCGGCTGCCTGGGCCGATTCGCTCTGTCCTGATCTGGCGCAGCAAGCAGCTGCGGATGCACAGGTAAAGCAGGCGGAAGCGCTCGATCGGGCGGGCAAGGCACGCGAAGCCTATAGCGCGGCGAAGAAAGCGAGCTTCGACTGTGTGACCGACTATAAGCGGCACGAAGCATTGCTGAAGCGTACAGCCAAGGTTGTCGGTGCGGAAGAGGAAAAGAAGGGGCAACTCAACGAGGCATTCGAGTGGTATGAGCGCGCACAGAGCGAGGCGGATGCGGGTCGTATGCAACGCAAAATGGTCGAATCGAAACCGAACGACATCAATACGGTGTCGCACGCCATCGACTATTTCAGAAACCACAATGATGCGGCTCAAGAAAAAACCATGCGGGCGCAGGCCTTGAAAAATGTGGAAAAAGCGCTGACTGCCGAGGAGAAGAGCTTTGCGTCAGTCGCAAAGAATTCGCTCACGGAGCTTGGTCTCGCGAAGGACTGGAGCTATTACGCACAGGCCGGCGAAGACCAAGTTCGTGCCAGAGCCGGCAAGCGTGGCGACACCGTTGCCGCTGAGGATGGGCGTAAGTTCCTGGAGTTGGCACTGTCCTACTACGATCGTGCGCAACAGCCGGACAAGGCGCAGAAAGTCCGCGACAAGGCGCGCGCATTGGCCAAGCAGCATGAGAGCAAGGGCGAGGGCCTGGTTGCGGCGGACTATTACGCCATTGCTGGAGACAGTACCAAAGCATCTGCTGTCCAGAAGGAGACCGAAGCACGGGAACAGAAGGCCGAGGAATCCAGGAAGAAGACTTTCAAAAAAGACCAGGATGACCTTGAGAAAGCGCTGGGTTTTTGAGGGACTGATGCTATCAACCCCTGCTTCCTTCCATCAGCACGTCTCACGTTTTACGTTTCACGAGAGAAAATCCACGCCACCGCATCCGGTCCTCGTCGTTCGTCTCTCATAAATTTCTGAAATGCTTTCCCTGGAACGCGCTCTCGGGCGAGTTCCTGATGAACGGTTATGAATAATGTAGGCTAGCTCTTTGTGGCGGTCAGGTCATTGACCAAGGTGCGGAAGGTTTCGTTCTTCATGAAGCGTTGAAAGGAGGAGTCCTGGCGTGGATCGGGCATGCCTTTTTCACCAGGACGCTGATTCTTGCGATAGCGAAACGCTGCCGCGAGCGATTGCATCGCATGATCGAGGTCGTTCATTCCCGCAAACGTAGAGGCTAAATTGTAGTGGAACATCGGGTAGGCAGGGTCGGCCTGTATGCCCTGTTCAAACGTGGCTCTTGCTTCCTTGAGATGACCGGTCATTCCATAGGCCATGCCTAGATTGTCGATCAGGACACGCCAAAGATTCCGGTCGAGTTGCGGCTCTACTTTTTCAAGCTCGAATGCTTTCTGATAGGGTGGAATGGCTTGGGCGTAGTTGCTCTGCCGGTAGAGTGCGTTTCCTATATCGAGTAATTCCCTGCTGTTCGGCGGTGCTAGCGGCTGGACCTGGGGCTTGATCTGTGGCGGTGGCTGGGCCTTGGTCTGTATCTGTTTGACCTCTGAGGGGCCCGACTGTAAGCGAAGGGAATTGAGAATCAATTGAAAGAGCGGTGCATCGGCTGTGGTGTATTGGACCTTTGAAAGATGGATATCGGCGTAGACGTCTTGTTCTGCGAGGCAGGCATACACATTCTTTTGATCAACACGGACTCCCTCGAACTTGTGAAGGATATACTCAAGGGTGGGTAGCTTGCCCGCGGTGTCGAGTTTGATGTCCTGACCTCGGGAGGCTAAGGGACCTTTCTGTATCAGTTTAAGCTGGTCTATGCAGCCTTGAGCTGAGGTCTGGGTTGGGACTATCTCGAGGGTGACTGACACGTTGAGTCCAGTTTTGGGATGTGAGGCCATGAGATAGCGGCGACCATCCGGTTTTACAAGATCGAGGTCTTTCTTGAAGCCGGCTAAATCGATCGAAAGTCCCAAGCCTTTCTCAGACCACGTCACAAATGTCGGAGACTCGATCTCTTCTGCAACGGCCTGTGAGATGCCCGTAGGCTCTGACGGTATGAAGAACCAAAGGCTCAATGTGAAAACTACGAGCACCGCTACGGAGTTGGGGTGCTTTCTATCGCTTACCATATGTCCTCGTCTCTTGACACGATGTCATTCTTGCATCGCCAGTGTAGGATATGACCTGGTTCCTCGAAAGAGAATTATTTTTTATAGCATGAGGTAAATAGGAATATTCTACTGCGCTGACTCCGCAGTCCAGTTGTCAGTCCCTTCAAGCGCCGCTCATCTCTCGCTAAAACCCCGAAACGTAGTCAGATCTCACGTGTCACATCTTTCGAGAGGAAAATCCGGCCAGCCACTACCTCTTAAGAGGGGGGGGCTGTTCTGAATATCAAGGTTGACAGTCTTGGAAACTGCAAGTAGCCTTGTTGAGGAAATTTAGCTGGCAGAGGGTTGAAATGGATATACAGGAAGAGCTTGTCCAGTACGCGAAAGCGTTGCCGCATGAAACGCGTCAATCCATTCTCATGGCGTTTCCAGAAGAGAAATTGCATAAGCACGTGAAGACGTTGTTTGAGCGTATGGAGCCAACTTATAGCACCGCGATCACTTACGGCGCGAATGAACATGGCAAAGACTTAGTGATTGTTAAAAAGGATAACCTCGGCATCGATGTCACGGCGGTTGTTGTCAAATGCTGGCCTATTACAGAGCTAACGGCAGGCGCAGTCGATCAGCTCAAAAAGGAGATCACGGACATTTTGAAAGCCGGATCGAACAAGAAGTTTCAAGAAGTTGAGAGCCTCGTCGGTCATGCGCTGGAACATCCTGATGAAGCAGAAACGATTTTCAAGGATCTTCCCGTGAATAAAATCATGGTGATTGTTGTAGGAGAGTTCAGCCTTCAGGCGAGGAAACAGCTCGTCGCGGACGTTCCGATCAACCTGGAGGATGTGCGCGATATCGACTGGCTTATAGGCAAGTGTACCGAGCACTATCCTCAGGTTTTCTTTGAACAGGAGATCATTGATTCCCTGCTTGTTCAGATAGCTCAGCTCGAAGCGAAGCATTGGCTCGGGGGCAAGAGAAAGAATCTGTCGGACTACTATGTTGAGATTCTTGTAGCGAAAACAGGTGTGCGGGAAAGAGCCAGGGCGCGGGAGGTGTCGGTGGACAAACCCTCCCACCTCGCGAAGCTTAAAGAGATTATTGAGGAGGATCGCAGGGTGCTGCTAGTCGGTGATCCCAGCAGCGGGAAGTCCGGGGCTTTGGTAAGACTGGCAATCCAGATGTTCCGTGATGCGTTGATGGACGTGATACGCGGGAGTAAAAATAAGCAACCGTTTGAACTGCCGATCTTAGTTA
>JANOOS010000330.1:0-4582 GCA_031421455.1 Nitrospira sp. | reverse complement strand
CGAGACCCTGTTGTAGCTTCTCTCCAAAGCGAACAAGCGCTTCGTCCGGCAGATTCGGAGCCGCCCCTGGCTCTGCCGTATCTGACACCACAACAAGCCCTGCCTGTAGTGGTCGCTGATTGATCCGCCTGAACGCGTCGTCAAAGGTCTTGTGCTCTGAGGAAACATAATCGCCCATCCGTGCCGGTGGAATGGTGGCGGCACAAGACAGCAAGAAAACTATACTGAGCAGGAGACTGACTTGATTGAGCAATTGGCGCATACACAGTCTTCGGGAGTTTCAACCTTACCCGTCACTGCAAGCCACTTTCCTGTACGTTGGCCTCCCATCGGCGGATCTGTCAAGTACGGTGACGCCCTCCGCTTGCATTCCCGCCTGGGGCTGGTTACCATCGTCGATCTGGGCTCTGGTCTGACGCCGTCTGTTCGGTTTACCGCAAAGAGGGTGGTTAGCTATGCCCTGCCAAAGCGCCTCAGGTTCCATTCAATGGTCGATCGTCGTTCCGGCTCATAACGAAGCTGATCGTATTCTTCCCCATCTTCAAAGCATCACCACATTCTTGCGGGACCGAGGACAGCCCTTCGAAATCCTCGTGGTCGACGACGGCAGTACCGATGATACGGCCACCGTCGTTGAGACTCTCGCCTTTTCGACCCCGGAGATTCGATTGCTCCGGGCTCCACTGCGCCAAGGCAAAGGCGCCGCCGTACGACGAGGGATGCAGGCTGCCATCGGGCGGCTGCAACTATTTACTGATGCGGACGGCGCCACTCCGATCCAGGAACTCACCCGGCTCGAACAGGCCGTGGTTGACGGCGCCGACGTGGCTATCGGATCACGCTCACTCGCCGCCCAGTTGCCGGACTATGCGGTCCAGACTCGCTGGTACCGGACCATTTTGAGCTACCTATTCAACACACTCATCCAGGAAAGAGGCCTCAGAGGAATCGCCGATACACAATGCGGATTCAAACTTTTCCGTCAAACTGTGGCCGCAGACCTCTTTGACGTCTCCACCATCGACGGCTACGGCTTCGACGTCGAACTGCTCTATGTCGCGCAACAACGCGGATACCGCATCGCAGAAATTCCGGTGAATTGGGCCCATCAACCGGGCTCAAAATTCCGCGTCTTCAGAGATGGGCTTGCCATGCTGCGCGAATTGGCTGTGATCCGGCAGAACTGGACCAAGGGCTACTATGCAGCTTCGTCGCACCCAAGGGATTTTCATCCAGCCCCAGTTAGCCAACTCGGACTCCCTCCGCAATGAAATCCCCCTCAGAATAACCGAGTGAGACAGGCGAGAATCGTGAAGATGAAATATCCAACCCCTCCCGCTTTTCGCGCAAGTCGCGCGCAAATAACGCGATGGGCCATCCTCTTGAGTCTTCTCCTCACAGTGGGCGTACTGTCGGGATGCGAGAAGCTGGCTTCACCGTTTCAGCGAACTCTCTTACCGGATATGGGTCCGCGTCTGGGCAATTCCGTCAAGCTGACTTTCGATCCCTCCTTCACCAATCTCAAAATGCAGTACATCGATGGATGCAATAGCCCCCACGAGCTCAACGTGGGGGAAGAAGTCGAATCGATCATGATTGACGCGGCCTCTCAAAATTTTACAGCCGTCACCGTCACCGGTGGAGTCCCCGCACAGATCCCGCCCGACAAAGAGATCGTGGTCGCACTCCAACGCTCAGACCTCAAACTTTGGGCTGATAATGTCTATGATCGAGTCCCTGCGGACATCACTCTCGAAACGCTCTTAACCTTCAAGGATGCTACAGGAAAAGAGCTTGGCCGACAGACCGTTTCCATCGCGCACAACCAACGGCTTATCCTGGAGCCGAGCAACCGCCGGTGCGATTACGGCAATATACGCGAGTTTGTGCATGACGCTGGGATCGCCCTCTCGACACAATTCATCCGTGCCGTCCGCACCCAATTGGCAGCGACGGGCAGCTTCGCCCCCGCACCGGTCGAAGGAGCGCCAGCTCAGCCTGTTCTACCGATGGCAGCCATGCAGGCCAAAGGCACTTTGTCGGCACTCTCATTTAAGGCCACGGTGCTGGACGAGAACAGCAATTTGGTCTTTGAGGGAGGCGAGCGCATTCGAGTACGCATCGACCTCGTGAACGGAGGAGAGCAGGACCTACTGGGTGTCACTGCTACCTTGACAGGAACCGCCTCACTGCTGGCCCAATTTCCTACACACTCCCTTGCAATAGGACGGCTGCACCAGGGCCAATCTCGCTCAATCGAATTTGCTGCGACCTTGCCGCAGTCCGTCCAACAACAAAAGGCCGAGATTCACGCAGCCGTCTCTGATTCAGGAATCCGTATTCAGCCGCCGGTTCAAACCCTGGCCCTGTCCATCCACCCTAGCAGCATCAAGACCGATGACGTGGATCACATCCCTGCAATGACCACCGGATTTCAACAGCCCCACACCTACTTGATCTCAATCGGGATCGGATCCTATCGAGACCAGCAAATGCCCTCCCGCAAGTTCGCTTCCTTGGATGCCGCGATAGTCTCAAGTTATTTTCAATCCCTTGGTGGGTTGCCTGCCTCCAATATTCGGCTGCTACAAGATTGGAAGGCGATACGCTCGGATATTGACGAAGCGCTGTTGGATTGGCTGCCGCCTCATATGAACAGCAATGCGGTCGTTATTGTGTACTTTGCCGGTCTTGCTTCGGTCTCTTCGACGGGAGAGACATTCCTGGTCCCATTCGACGGGACTGCCACGACTGCCTCACGGTCGTATCCGCTCAAAAATTTGGAGGCAGCGCTGGCCCGCTTGAAAGCAAAACAGACGGTGTTTCTGTTCGATGGCGTTGTGTCGCGTATAGGACCAGATAACAAAACCAAAACCATCCTTCCCCAATGGAATCCTACGGGGAGTTCAACTCTCCATGTCATCGGGCTCAGCGGCATCGGGCAAGGGTTGGAGGACGACCAGCATCGGCATGGCCTGTTCACCTACTATCTGCTGCGGGCGCTACGCGGTGAAGCCGACACCAATCGGGACGGCGACGTGACACTCGGCGAAACCGTGGCCTATCTCAGCCAGAAAGTGCGTTGGGCCTCCAAGACCTACATGAACCAGGAGCAACGCCCGTTTGCTGTGCCGGCAATCAGCCCAATCGATCCCTCTGCTGCCTTGATATTGACCAAGACTGCTGCGATCCAGGGCACCGAAGCCCAATAGCAGGATGCTGAAAAAGTCCGCCAGTGGCGTTCTCGCATCGTTCAGACCCTCAACGTACCGCAAGGGTACGCCTCGGGCCTTCACTCGCTGCGGCCTTGCTGGACGGCCTTTTTGAGCATCCTGACAGAACCACAGGCTCGGAAGACAAAAAAAGAGGGTGGAGGATTCGATCCTCCACCCTCTCATTAGCCTTGAGGCTGCGACGAAACTACTCAGCCTTGCAGAAGGTCCGCTCGTAGTTGATGATCGTCCAGGCTTCCTCTTCCGAGATAATCGCTGGTGTCAAGGAGATCATGCCTGTGCCAACACTCCCGTTCTTAATCACCCAGAAGAGCTCGCCATCTTTCCGCTTCTTATGGAACTTGCAGTTCGTGAAATCGCGGGGGCTCGGATTGAGAACCTTACCGGCCTCACCCTGGCCATCCCCATTCTTACCATGGCAATTGAAGCAGGTACCCTTACCCTCATACAGTGCCTTTCCTTTGGCAATGCTCTCAGGGGTTGCAGCAACCGGATTCTTGTTGGCTTTCGCATCGGACATCTGATCAGCCGGAACGCGGGACTTAAGCGGATCCTTTTCCTCGGCTCCGACCACTGAGGCCGACAGCATCAATAGCGCGGCACTGATTCCCAGAAACTTAGCAAAATGCCCCATCAGACTTCCTCCTTTGTGTTTAACCTCCGCACGTGAACTCGGCATTGGGCCGCTGGCTTATGGTCTCCATGTCAAAGCGACAAAACGCGGGCGAATATAACAATGGCCTTCCACTCATGTCAAGCAATCCAGGGTGCTATCGGAAGGTTTCCCTACTCCGTAACTCTTTCGCTTCACGATCCCGGTTCCGACTCATGCTCACTTTCGCTCCGACGGATTTCGTTCAGCCCTAACCAAATACATATCAAGGCTCATGCCAGAATCCCCTCACGGTGAGACACGATATTTCCACGAGTTAGGGGTATGTATGATCACGGATATCTCGGAAGTTTCAAAAGGGTGGCGCCATTGTGCCTCAGCTTCTGCCGTGGCGCCCCATTTCTCAATATCACCCAGGTCTGTCTGGTCTATCTCGTCTATCTGGTCTATTCGGTCTGTCTCGTCTGTTTGGTTGAACGAAACTAACCAGATGAACCAGATAGACGAGATAGACCAGACAGACCTGACTTACGCCAGGCGTGCAGGCCATTAAAACTCTGCTGTGTGAAATGGTTGTTCCGCAGCCTGCTAACGCTTGATGACAATATCGCGCGCAACTTTGCCACTCGGGCCGAAGGGCTTTTGAGGTTTGCCATTGAGTTCGGCCTTCACCCCCCCTGCATTACCGAGCGTCAGGATAAACTGGTCCTGACCTTTCCATGTAGCCTTTTCTCCG